>JBCDKT010000013.1 GCA_038746285.1 Bacteroidota bacterium | reverse complement strand
GAGTGGGCGAGTGGGCGAGTGGGCGAGTGGGCGAGTGGGCGAGTGGGCGAGTGGGCGAGTGGGCGAGTGGGCGAGTGGGCGAGTGGGCGAGTGTTGAAAGGCGACGCTGGAGAAGTTCCCTCATTCTCCCTTTCGCCCGTCCGCCCTTTCTCCCACTCTCCCCTTCTCCCATTCCTCAGAAAGCCGAGCGTACCAGTCGGCGAGGATGTCGGCGGCGAGCTTGGGCTGTCCGGTCTCGCTCAGGACGCCCTTGCGGTTCCAGAACTGCTGGTATCGGGCGTGCCAGCGGCGCGGCGAGCGGAAGTCTTTGAGCAGCCACGGTGAGAGGCCGCGCACGGCGGGCGTGCGGAGCGCTGCCCGGATCGTCTCGTCGAGCACGGCGGCCTGGTAGTCCTCGGTCCAGCGCTCCAGGCGGTCGCCGCGCAAGCCGCGCACGGCCCCGGCCCCAAATTCGGTGAAGACGAGCGGCTTGGCGTAGGGCGTGGTCCAGGTCACCTCGGCGATCTCGTCCGGCGTCCGGCTCCCGTACCACCCGACGTAGGTGTTGACCGCGAGCACGTCGAGGTACTGCCCGAGCGGGTCGTCCACGCGCTGCTCCAGGCTGTTGGCGCGGCTGCCGGTGTCGCCCGGATGGCCTGCCGTCTTCCCGCCCGCGCCGTCGGCGGCGGCGGCCTCGACGCTCGTGCTCTTGAGCGCGGCCGAGACGAGCCGCGTCGGGTCGAGCCGCCGGACGTCGCCGATGAGGGTGCGGAGGAAGTGCATCCGGTCCTCGGTGACCGGCGTCTCGTTGGCCACGCTCCAGATGATGACCGAGGCGTAGTTCGCGTCGCGCTCGATCATCGCTCTCAGCATGGCGCGAGCGAGGCCGAGCGTCTGCGGCGACTGGTAATGGATCTCCTCCCAGTAGACCGGGATCTCGGCCCAGACGAGGAGGCCGAGGCTGTCGGCGAGCGCGGCGGCGCGCTCCGAGTAGGGGTAGTGCGCGAGCCGGACGAAATTGGCGTTGAGGGCCTTGGCCGCTTCCATCAGCGCGAGCAGGTCGGCCTCGGACGAGGCGCGGCGGCCCTGCCGGTCGAAGGCCTCTTCGTGCATCGCAATCCCGCGCAGGAACACGGGCGCGCCGTTGAGCAGGATGTCCTCGCCCGCAACCTCGACCGTGCGCAGCCCGACGCGCTCCGCCACCCGGTCCCCGGCGGCCTCGACGACGACCTCGTAGCGCCTCGGCGACTCGGGCGACCACCGCTCGACATCCGATGCCGGGAGCACAATGCTGGCCCGGCCGTCCGGCCCGGCGGCGACCGTCTCGCGGAGGTCGAGTTCAGGGACCGACACCGTCACCTCGGCCCCTGCCGCCTCAGCGCCGTCGAGTTCGACGAGGACCGTGATAGCTTCACTATCGAACCGAACGGTGGTGTCGTGAATGTAGGTCTCGGGGACGAGGACGAGCCAGACGGGGCGCGTGAGGCCGCCGTAGTTCCACCAGTCGGTCCGCCGCCCCGGCACGCCGTCGGCCCGCCGCGCGTTGTCCACGGCGACGATGAGGCTGTGCCCGCCGCTGGCCTCGCGGAGCCGGTCTGTCACCTCGAAGGCGAACGGGGTGAAGCCGCCCTCGTGGACGCCGAGCTTCTCGCCGTCGAGGAAGACGTGCGTCTGGTAGGTGGCCGCCTCGAAGTAGAGGAACGCTCGCTGCGCCTCTCCATTCAGCCCGCCGAGGTCGGGAGCCGCGAAGCGCTTGCGGTGCCAGACCGGCCCTTCGTAGAGCCACAGCTCGGGGACCTGGTGGTTGAAGTCGCCGGGGACGGCGACGGTCGGCGCGCTGTCCCACTCGTACTCGACGAGCTCGCCCGGCGCGGCCTGCCGGTCGACGGGGAAGTCGCGGCGGACGTTGCGGCTGCGGAGCGCCTGCCCGAACGGCTCGACGAGGTAGTTCCAGTCGCCGTTCAGGCTGACGCGGTCGCGGTCGTAGAGCGCCGACGGCGGCTCGACGGGCTGCGCCGCGAGTGGGACCGCGAGCGGCGCGGCGAGGAGCAGGGCGAGGATAGGCACAAAGTGGATCACGGCGATTCCTCGACGATGCTGTCCGGTCGCCACGCCTCGCCGCCGACGGTGACGTCGCGGGCGAGCACGTCCTCGACGGACCGAAGCTCGGGCGCGGTGTCGGAGCCGCGGAGGTGGACGCCGTCGAGGAGGACGCGGCGCACGGGGACCGTCGGCTGCCCGAGGAGGCGGACCGAGCGCTCCGAGGCGTTCCAGATGCGCACGTCGCGGAGGAACACGTCGTGGACGGCCGGCGGGTGGGCGCCCTCGCGGAGGCCCTTGTAGTCGGTCGTGATCTCGAAGCCGGTGCGGGCGCCTGTCAGGTCGAGGTCGCGCACGTAGACGTGGCGGATGAACCCGCCGCGGTCGCGGTTGCTCTTGAGGTAGAGGCCGCGCCCGCGTCCGTTCTCGCCGACGTTGTCCGCGATGAAGACGCCCTCGACCCCGCCCGACATCTCGCTCCCGATCGACATCGCGCCGCCGACGGTCGAGCGGAGGCGGGTGTTTCGGATGACGACGAAGGCTGTGCCGGGGTAGGCCCGCCCGTCGGCGTCGCGCCCGGCTTTGATCGCAATCGGGTCGTCGTGCGTCCAGATGTCGCTATCCTCGATGAGCACGAACCGGCTCGACTCGGGGTTGAAGCCGTCGTCGTTGGTGGTGCCTGAGCGGATCGTGAGGCCGCGCGCGGTGACGTTCTCGCAGCCGACGAGGTGGGTCGTCCAGAACGGGCTGCCCCGCAGCGTCACGCCCTCGACGAGGACGTTGCGGCTCTCGAAAAACTGGACGAGGCTCGGGCGGAGGTAGTGCGGCTGTCCGTCGCCGTCGTTCTGCCCGTCGCCGTCGGTGTCGGCGACCCCGTCGCCGAAGACGCGCTCCTCGACCGGGACCCCCTCTGCCCCCATCCGCCGGAGCACCGCTTTGTCGGCCTCCTGGTTGCGGCCGTCGTTGTCGCGCTTCCAGAGGCTCCACGTTCCCTCGGCCTGCCCGTCGAGTGTGCCGCGCCCGGTGAGGGCGATGTTCTCCTTGCCGTTCGCGTAGACGAGCGGCGAGTAGTTGTAGAGGAACGTCCCCTCCCAGCGCGTCAGGACGAGCGGGGTGTAGAACGCCGGGTCGGTCCCAAACCGGAGCGTCGCCCCAGCTTCGAGGTGGAAGTCGATGTTTGACTCGTAGTGGACGGGCCCGTTCGAGAGCCAGTCGCCCGGTGGGATCACGACGCGCCCGCCGCCCTGCGCCGCGCAGTCGCGGAGCGCCCCCATGATGCCCGGTCGGTCGTCCGCGCTGTCGCCCGGCACGGCCCCGTAGTCCGTCACGCGGCAGGTGCGGTCGGGGAAGCTCGGCACCGTGATGCGGGCGAGGACATCCGGCACTGTGGCCCATGCGGCCTCCTCCTGTGCCCGCGCTGTCTCCGCCGTGAACGGCTCGGCTGGCTCGGGTAGCGTCTGCGCAAGGGCAGGTGCAGCGAGGAGGATGAAGAGGGCGAGGTGGAGCATAGTAGGCTTATGGGGGCGTGGAAGGAGGGGAGGGCAGGGAGGGTTCAGTTTCGTCGTTCATGCACTGCCTGAGCGCAGGTGCCCTCCCCACCCTCCGTTCCCTCCACGCCGAGCTATCCCGCTAGCGAAGCAGCGTCAGCTTGCGCGTCGCCGTCTGGCCGTCAGCGCTGAGGCGGGCGAGGTAGACCCCGGCCGGGAGCGCGCGGGCGTCGAACGTCGCGGTGTGCGTGCCGGCGGCGTGCGGCCCCTCGGCGAGCGTGGCGACGCGGCGGCCGAGGAGGTCGAACACGTCGAGTCGCACGTCCGCTGCCCGGTCAAGCGTGAAGGCGAGCGCGGTGCGGGCGGCGAACGGGTTCGGCGCAGCTCCAGCGAAGGCAAACCCGGTCGGGGCGGCCCCGTCCTCGGCGTCTACTTCGAGGCCGAACCAGATGAGCGCGCCGAGCGGCTGCCCGCCGGTCGAGGCGCTGAACGAGTCGAAGCTGCCGGCGTAGCTGAAGTCGAACGGCTCGCCGGCGAAGTCGAAGAACGCGGTCGGCCCGTCGGCGAAGGTGACGACCTCCTCCAGGAGCGTCTCCTCGAACCCGTCGTTGGCGTCGCGGGCGACGCTGTTGAGGAGCTGGATCTCGCCGTCGGGGTTCTCTATGATCGACGGGTCGACGTAGAAGTTGACGTTGCGGACGAGGTGGTTCTCGGTGCCCGTCCCGGTCGAGTCGAGCGAGATCATCGAGTTGATCTCGCCCGCGTCAGCCCCCTGGAAGCCGACGTTGACGAGCATCAGGTTCTGGACGAGCGCCTCCTCGACGTCGCCGGCCTCGACGGCGCGGCGGCGGACGTAGTTGAGCGTGTTGTGCTCGAAGCGGAGGCGCTGGAGGTCGCCGCCGTCGTCGCGGATGACGCGGTTGACGATGTTGTAGAACGTGCAGCCGGTGACCACGACCTCGCCCATGTCGCTGCCACGGTCGTCGATGAAGCGGCCCTCGTCGAGGTTGCCGTTGATGTCGCCGACGTCCTTGATGACCGAGTCGTAGGCGTAGATGTTGGGCGCGGAGTTATCGACGCGGACGATCATCGTCGCCTCGTCGTAGAGGTAGGTCCGGTCGAGGGTGAGCGAGACGCCGTCGGCCCGGAGGCGGAACATGCGCTCGTCGCGCGTGCCGCTGGGGCTGCGCATCGTGGCCGCGACGCCGCGCAGCGTGGCGCTCACGCCCGCCGTCTCGATCTGCATGATGCGCTCCGGCCCGCCGCCCGGGTCGATCGGCTGGATCAGCGGGCAGTCGGCCGGCACGACGGGGCAGTCGCCGCCGTCGGCTTCGATCACCACGTCGACCGTCGGCTCCATCCGGTCGGTGAGGAGGTAGGTCTGGCCCGACTGGAGCCGGAAGACCTGGCCGGGGGTCGTGTTGTTGTTGACGGCGTTGTTGAGCGCGCCCGGCGTAGGGGGCACGTCGACCTGGGCGGCAGCGGGCCACGCAGCGAGCAGCGCGAGGGCGAGGCAGGCGGTAGCAAGAGATCGCATGGGAGCAGAGAATTCGTGGGGAGGATAGGTATTCGAAAATGAGGAGTGTGAGGAATGGGGGGAGTGGGAAGAAGTCTCGGTTCGAGACCGTCCTCCCATTCCTCCCTTTCTCCCCACTCCTCCTATTCCGTCTATCGGACGAGCGTCATGCGCCCCGTCTCGACGCGCTGGCCGGCGGCGAGGCGGTAGACGTAGACGCCGCTCGGCAGCGCGGCCGCGTCGAAGGCAACGGCGTGCTGACCGGCAGCCATCGGCCCGTCGGCCAGCGTGGCGACGGCGCGGCCTCGGACGTCGTAGACCGTGAGCGACACGTCGGCCCGCTCGGCGAGCGTGAAGGCGATCTCGGCGCGCTCGGCGAACGGGTTTGGGTAGGCCGAGACACCGGCCTCCGGGGTCCAGGCAGCGGCCACGGCGTCTTCAGCAGCCGCCTCGCTGGAGGGCCACGGCGTCGCCTCGGCGATGCTCCACCCGGCCTCCGCCACCGGCCCGCTGGCGGGCACGACGGTCACGGTGAACGTCTCCGTGTCGATGGCCTGCGACGGGAAAGTGCCGATGCTGATGCGGTACTCGTAGTCGCCCGTCGGCGCGCTGCCGGGGACGTTCTGCGTGAAGCCGCCCGGGAACCAGGCGTCCGAGGCGAGCGAGCCGGAGAGAATCCGGCCGCGTGTCACCTGGTTGCCGTTGCGGAAGGCCTCGAAGAAGAGATCGCCCGAGACGGCGTTGTTGCTGTTGTTGGCGATGACGAAGCTGAAGCTGACCTGCCCGCCCTGTGGGACGACGAGGAAGCTCGTCGCGGCCGCCGCGAGGTCGAAGTTGGCGACCGTTAGCCCTTGCCAGATGAGAGCACCGAGCGGCTGCCCGGCCGAGGAGGCGTCGAAGGCGTCTTCGCTCGGCGCGTAGCCGTAGTCGAAGGGCTCGCCGGCGAAGTCGAACGGGGCCGGCTGCCCGTCGGTGAAGGCGGGGCGGAAGGCCTGCGAGGCTGTCGCGCCGGTGCCGTTGTCGGCGATCGCGTCGAGCGCGCCGCCGTCGTAGAGCGTGGGCGCGACGGGGTCTTCGAGGAGTGCGTTGTCGAAGACCCACGAGTTGTGCGAGACTGTCGCGTCGCCCTGCACGTCGCCGACGCGGACCTGGGACTCGGGGTCGTCGCCGGCCTCGCCGCCGCGGTAGCCGGTGTCGACGAGGAGGTTGTTCCGGATCAGCACGTCGCCGGTCACGTCGCCCGTGTCGAGGATGCGCTCGCGGACGAACTGGACCGTGTTGTGCTCGAAGCGGAAGGACGCGGCCACGGCGCCGTCGTCGCGCGCGACGCGCCCGCCGATGCTGTAGAACGTGTTGCCGAAAAAGACGACCTCGCCCAGATCGTTGCCGCGGTCGTCGAGCACGCGGTCGTCGATGTCCTTGAAGACCGAGTCGTGGATGAAGAGGTCGGGGGCCGCCGCGCCGTCACCGGCCTCGTCGTCGATGCGGAAGACCATCGTCGGCTCGTCGAAGACGAGGACGCGGTCGAGCGTGGCGCTGAGGTCGGCGGCCTGGAAGCGGATCGTCCGCTCGTCGGAGTCCCCGCTGGGCGAGGTGTTCGTGACCGCCACCTGCTGCAGCGTGAGGCTCACGCCGTCGTCCTCGAGGCCGAAGACGCGCTCCACCTCGTCGTCCGGGTCGAGCGGGTCGGGGCTCTCAGGCTGGATCAGCGGGCAGTCCGCCGGCACGACGGGGCAGTTGCCGCCGTCGGCCTGGATCGTGAGGCTGACCGTCGGCTCCATCCGGTCCGAGAGCGTGTAGGTCTGGCCGGCTTCGAGGACGAAGACCTGGCCGGAGACGGTGTTGTTGTTGACGGCATCGTCGAGGGTGCCAATGCCCGGGGGAACGTTGACCTGCGCCTGCGCCGAGACGGCGAGGACGCACAGCCCGACGAAGAGGCCGAGGATGCGGTTCGTAAAGCGTAGCATGGTTGGGAAGGGTTACGTGAAGGGAAGGAGGGCGCCCTCTCGGGAAGTCCGCCAGGGCGATGGGCGGAGTGGCGGGTGGGGAGGTCAGAACTTGTACTGGACGCCGAACTCGCCGGACCAGCCGTAGCCGCGCCCGAACGAATTGCGGGCACCGAGCCGCTGGCGCTCGAACTGGTCGGTGAGGTTGGAGGCGTTGGCGATCACGCGGAGGCCTTTCACGCCAGGAATGTCTTGGCTGAGCTGGAGGTCGATGAAGGTGTAGGGCCGCGTGCGAAGCCCCGTGCGGACCTCGGCCTGCGTGATCGGGCCGCCCTCGATCTCCTCGGTCTCGGGGTCGTCGAAGGCCCACTCGAGGAGGTCCGGCGTCTCGGGGTCGTCGGCCCCGAAGTTGACGAAGGCGCCGTCGAAGACGCTCTCGGTGACGCTGACGAGGAAGGCCCCCTGGTAGCTCAGCGAGAGCCGCCCGGAGAAGCCGCCGCGCTCGTAGCCGAGCGTGAGGTTGGCGACGTGCTCGGCCTGCCCCGGGAGGGCGTCGGTCCGGGTCTCGCTCGCGAAGACCGTCCGGAAGGTCTCGGCGTCGAAGCCGATGCCATACTGGATCGGGAACTCAGCCTCGCTCTGGGTCCAGGCGTAGTTGGCGTTGAGCAGGAACCCGCTCAGCACGCCGGGCAGGAACAGGAAGTTGGCCTGGGCCTCTAGTTCGACGCCCCACACCGTCGCCGCCTCGCCGTTGACGGTCTGGAAGATGCGGAAGGTGCGGCCCTCGTCCTCGATGAACTCGTCGAAAAACTGGTCGTACTGGAAGCCCGCGAGCCGCTTGTAGAAGCCGCCGACGGCGAAGAGGCCGTAGCGCGTGTAGGCCGAGACGCCCGCGTCGTAGTTCCACGCAAAGGTCGGCTGGAGGTCCGTGTTGCCGCGCTCGATCTCGTTGTTGATCTCGTCCACGTTCTCGTAGGCCACGAGGTCGACGTAGTCGGGGCGGGCGAGCGTGCGGGTGACGGCGGCGCGAACGTCGAGGAAGTCGGTGACGCGGTAGCGGGCGGTGACCTGGGGAAACCACGCGCCGTAGTCCTGCGCGCCGGTCGTGTCGCGGACGGAGAAGAACTCGGCGAACGTGGTGTCAGGGTTTGCCATCTGAGCGTCCTCGAAGCTGTTGAGGAGACGCTGGAGGTCGGAGGTGTAGGTGCCGGTCGTGCCCGAGAAGCCCGTCGAGGTGCGCTCGTAGCGGACGCCGCCGACGACGAGGAGCGGTCCGGCGTTGACCTCGGCGAGGGCGTACCCGGCGGCGATGTCCTCGTCGGCCTCGTAGTCGCGCTGGTCGAAGAACGGGTGGCTCTCGTAGAACGGGTCGAGGTCGGCGTCGAGCGTGGCAATCGCGTCGCGGTCGGGCGTCTCGAGCAGGCTGAGCCCGTCGGCGGCGTCGCCCTCGTCGTCGAGGAAGTATGGGAACGCCGCCGGGTCGGTCGTGCCGTCGAGGAGCGGGAGGTCGTTCTCCTCGGCGTAGCGTTCGATGTCGCTCGAGATGACCTCGTCGCGGCTGTAGTCCTGGGTGCGGCGCTTGCCGCGGAACTTGCCCCCGGCGCGGAGTTCGACCGCGAGGGCGTCGGCGAGACGGAAGGGGGCGGCGAGGTTGAGCGCGGCGGTGAGGTCGCGGTCGCGGGTGCGCTCGCGGACGCGGCGGATCGAGCGGAAGAACGTCTCGTCGAGCGCGGCCCCAGCGCTGTCGGCGATCTGCTCGCGCGAGGCGTCGGCGAAGTCGGTCGAGGCGAGGCCCTCGAAGGCGGTGGTCTGGCGGAACCGGGCGTCCCACCCCTCGGGCGTCCGGCCGAGGCTCTGCGAGGCCGAGAGGCTGTAGTCGACCCGGAGGCGGGGGAAGGCGTGCTCGCCGGAGAGGCCGCCGGAGACGAGGTCGTCGGTGCGGAGCTGAGTGCGGACGGCGCGCTCGGCGTCGGTCTCTTCGATGCGGTAGCGGATGCGGAGGCGGTCCTGGTCGCGCTCGGAGCGGCTGTAGAGGCCGCGCAGCTGGACGCCGCCGCCGGGGAGCCGGTAGTCCGTCGTGAGGCTTGCCCCGTAGCGGGTGCGGACCTCCTCGCGGCGGTCCACCTCCAGGCTGCGCGTCTCAATCTCCACGAGCGTCCTCGGGTTGAAGTCTGCTTGGAAGCCCTCGTAGCCGCGCGGGGTCTGCTGGAAGTTGGCCGTGGCGACGACCCCGAGCCGGTCGCCGAGGAAGCGGTTCGAGACGTTGCCGTCGAGCCGGAGGTTTTCGACCGAGCCTTCGAGGTCGCTGTAGCCGCCGAGGGCGCGGACCCGGCCGCGCAGTCCCGTCGGGGCCTCGCGCACGACGAGGTTGACCGTCCCGCCAATCGCGTCGGCGTCCTTGTCCGGCGTGAGCGCCTTGAAGAGTTCGACGCCCGCGAGGAGGTCGGACGAGATCAGGCTGAGGTCGACCGATCGCCCACCGCCGCGGCTGCCGGCGTCGTCGAAGCCGCCCTCGCCGGAGCCGGGGATGCGCTCGCCGTTGATGGTGACCGACGTGAAGCTCGGGTCGAGGCCGCGCACCTGGACCTTCGTGCCCTCGCCGCCGTCGCGCTGGAGCGAGACGCCCGGCAACCGCCCGACGCTCTCGGCGGCGTTCGCGTCGGGGTACTCGCGGATGCGGTCGCTGGAGACCACGTTGACGATCGTGTTCGAGGAGCGCTGCTCGTTGATCGCCGCGAGCTGCCCTTCGAGCTGGGCCGTCACCTCGACCGTCTCGCCGCGCACGACGGCCGGGCGGAGGGCGATGTCGAGCCCCGCGCGGCCCCCGGCGGGGATGGTCACGGCGAGCGTGTCAGCCTCGTAGCCGAGGTAGGTCGCCACGAGCCGCTGCTCGCCGGCGGGCACGCCCGAGATCTGGTAGCGCCCCTCGAAGTCCGTCGCGGCCCCCATGCTCGTCCCGGCGACGACCACGTTGGCTCCCGGCAGCGCGTTGCCGGTCTCGGCGTCGGTGACGCTCCCAGTGACGGCCCCGGACTGCGCGAGCGCCGGGGCTGCGCCGAGCAGGAGCAGCCCGAGCGTGGATGCGAGACGAAAGCGGGGGCGAGAGATCACGACTCAGGTTAATCGTTTTAGTAAAACGCGCAGGCGATGGAGCCGCAGTGCGCCGACGTGGACTACTGCTTGGGCGGCGAGGAGGCGCGGACGACGAGTTCGGCGGCGAACCGGCGGTGGACGGCGTCGGGCTGGCCGGGCTGGGCGAGGAGGCCGTCGAGGAGGTCGCCGGCGGCGCGCCCGAGGTCGGCCTTCGGCATCCGCATCGTCGTCAGCGCCGGGGCGACGAGCCGTGCGGCAGGCACGTCGTCGAACCCGACCACGGCGAGGGCGTCGGGCTGCGCGAGGCCGGCCTCGCGGGCGACGCCCATCGCGCCGAGCGCCATCATGTCGTTGGCGAAGAACACGGCGTCAGGCCGCTCGCCGAGCGTGAGGAGGCGGTTCATCGCCGCTGCGCCGCCGCCGGCCCGCCAGTCGCCCGCGACGACCCACTCGTCGCGCACGGGGAGGCCGGCGTCGGTGAGCGCCCGCGTGTAGCCGTTGATGCGCGGCGTGCGCCCGTGCGTCAGGCCGCCCTCCTCGGTGTCCGGCCCGGTGACGTGCGCGACGCGGGCGTAGCCCCGGTCGATGAGGTGGCGCGTAGCCTCGTAGCTCGCCTCCTCGGACTCGACGAGGATCGTGCTCACACCGCCCAGGCGGTAGTCCCGCCCAACGGTGACGACGGGGACGCGCCCGCGGCGCTGGCTGAGCGCGCGGAGCGCCGCCTCGGGGACGGAGTCGCCCATCAGGATGAGGCCGTCCACCTGCTTGTCGATCAGGAGGGCGAGCTGGTGGCCGCCGAGTTCGGTACGTTGGTCGGCGTCGGCGAGGAGGAGGGAGCGGCCCTGGTCGCGGAGGCGGTGCTGGAGGCCGCGCACGGCCTCGGTGAAAAACGGGTTCGTGAGGTCGCTCACGATCACGCCGACGGCGCGGCTCTCGCGCGTCTTGAGGCTTTGCGCGACCCGGTTGGGCCGGTAGCCGAGCCGGTCGATCGTGTCCTGCACGCGCGAGCGCGTCGGGGCCGAGACCCAGGCCGCGCCGTTGACCACAGCCGAGACCGTGGCGACCGACACGTCGGCGTCGCGGGCAACGTCTTTAATGGTGTGGCGCGGCATCGCGTTGAGAACGAACGGCGTGGAAGGGCTTCCAGTAACAGAATAGGTTAAACGTTTAAGTTTGTCAAGAGGGTAAAAGACAGATTCGATGTGCGCCTAAAGCAAATATGCGCCCGACACTTGACAATAAGAGAAAAAAGTGCGTACTTAAACGATTAAGCGAAGGTGTCATGACTCCCCGTCCTCTCGTCTTTCTCGCGCTGCTGCTCTCCGGATGCGCTTCCAGCGCTGAGGACGGGCGTGTGCTCCGCCTCGGCCACGGCCTGAGCACCGACCACCCCGTCCACGAAGCCATGCTCGTCATGGCCGAGCGCGTCGCCGAGCGCTCGGACGGGGCGCTCCGCGTCGAGGTCTACCCCTCGGGCCAGCTCGGCTCCGAGCGCGAGTGCCTCGAACTCCTCCAGATCGGGAGCCTCGCCATGACGAAGGTCTCGGCGAGCGTGCTCGAGAACTTCGCTCCGGCCTTCCAGGTCTTCTCGCTGCCCTACCTCTTCCGCTCCGAGGCCCACCGCTTCGCCGTGCTCGACGGGCCCGTAGGGCAGGGGCTGCTCGACGACGCGGCCGACTTCCGCCTGCGCGGCCTCGCCTACTACGACGCCGGGGCGCGCTCGTTCTACACCGTCGAGCGCCCGGTCCGCCGCCCCGCCGACCTCGCGGGCCTCAAGATCCGCGTGCAGGAGAGCCAGACGGCGATGCGGATGGTCCGCGCCCTCGGCGGCAGCCCGACTCCGATCTCGTGGGGCGAACTCTACACCGCGCTCCAGCAGGGCGTGGTCGACGGAGCCGAGAACAACCCGCCGAGCTTCCACCTGTCGCGGCACTACGAGGTCGCGCCGTACTACGTGCTCAACGAGCACACCGCCGTGCCGGACGTGCTCATCATCGGGACGCCGGTGTGGGACGGCCTCTCCGAGCAGGAGCGGGCGTGGCTCGCCGAGGCCGCCGCCGAGAGCGCCGAGGTGCAGAAGGACCTGTGGCGCGAATCGACCGAAGAAGCCCTCCGCGCCGTGCAGGCCGCCGGCGTCGAGGTGATCCGCCTCGGGACGGACGAGCGCGCCCCCTTCGCCGGCGAGGTCCGCGACCTCCTCGCCGCCTACGACGCCGACCCGGCGCTCGGCGGGTTGATCGCCTCCATTCGCGCGGTCGAGTCCGATGTGCCGACCGAAGCATCCCGATTAACCTCCGAGCCTTGAGAATGGGCGAATGGGAGAGAGGGCGAGTGGGAGATGAGCACAGCGCCCCTCCGCCCACTCGCCCCTCCGCCCACTCGCCCACTCCCTCCCGACCCTCCACTCCCTCCACGCCAAACATGACCCCTTCCGATCCTACCCCGTCCCGCCCGCTGCTCGTCGCCACGCGCGACGGGGGGACGAAGGGGCGCGTCGACACGGCACTCGGGTGGGCGGTAGCGGTGCTGATGGGGCTGAGCGTGCTCAACGTCCTCTGGCAGGTCTTCACCCGGTTCGCGCTCCCGCAGCCGAGCGGGTTCACCGACGAGCTCGCGCGCTTCCTGCTGATCTGGGTCGGCCTCCTCGGCGCGGCGTACGCGAGCGGGCAGGGGCTGCACCTCGCCATCGACCTGCTGCCGCGGGCGCTCAGCGGCAAGGCGCGCGCGGCACTCGGCCTCGTGATCCAGGGGGCGGTCGTGGCGTTCGCGCTTGGGGCGATGGCGTTCGGCGGGGGCTACCTCGTGTGGCTGACGTTCGTCCTAGAGCAGACCTCGGCGGCGCTCGGGCTGCCGCTCGGAGTCGTCTACAGCGTGCTCCCGCTGAGCGGGCTGCTGATCGCCTACTACGCCGCCCTCGCATGGGCGGACCACCTGCGCACGCTGCGCGGGCAGCCCACCCACCTGACCGCCCCCGACCGGCCCTCGGCCGAGGCGTTCGGAGAGCACGAGCGCGACGTAGCCCGCGCGGGCGTCTCGGCCGGCGACAGACAGACGGAGGTGCCCTAGTGGAAGCGCTCGCTGTCGTCGTCCTCGTCGTCACCTTCGTCGCGCTCCTCGGGCTCGGCGTGCCGGTCGCGTTTGCCATCGGTCTTTCGACGGTCGCGACGATCCTGCTGACGGTCGAGCCGGTGGCAGCGCTCACGACGGTCGCGCAGCGCATGGCGACGGGCCTCGACTCGTTCACGCTCCTCGCGATTCCGTTCTTCATCCTCGCCGGGCAGCTCATGAACCGGGGCGGGATCGCCCGGCGCCTGATCGACTTCGCGAAGGCGCTCCTCGGGACGCTCCCCGGCGGCCTCGCGTTTGTCAACGTCCTCGCCTCGATGCTCTTCGGCGCGATCTCCGGGAGCGCGGTCGCCGCCGCGAGTGCGATTGGGAGTACGGTCGGCCCGCGGATGGTCGACGAGGGCTACGACCGCGACTACGCGGCGGCGGTCAACATCACGAGCGCGACGGTCGGCCTCGTCATCCCGCCCTCGAACGTGCTCATCGTCTACTCGCTCGCCTCGGGCGGCGTCTCGATTGCGGCCCTCTTCCTCGCGGGCTACGGGCCGGGCATCTTGGTCGGCTTCCTGCTCATGGCGGTCGCGGGCGTGATCGCGTGGCGGCGCGGCTACCCGACCGACGAGCGCCTGCCGGTCGCCGTCGCCGCCCGCCGGTTCGTGGAAGCGCTCCCGAGCCTGTTCCTGCTCGTCGTCGTGATTGGCGGGATCGTGGCGGGCCTCTTCACGGCGACCGAGGCGGCGGCCGTCGCCGTGCTCTACGCCGGGGTGCTGGCCTTCGTCTACCGCGGCATCGGCGTGCGCGACCTCCCGCAGATCCTGCTCGACAGCGCCGCGACGACAGCGATTGTGATGCTCCTGATCGCGGTCTCGATTGCGCTCAGTTGGATCATGGCCTACGTCAACCTACCGCAGAGCGTGGCGGCGGCCGTCGCGGCGGTTGACAACCCGCTCGTCGTGTTCCTCCTCATCAACCTTGTGCTCCTGGCCGTCGGGACGTTCATGGACATGACGCCGGCGATCCTCATCTTCACGCCCATCTTCCTGCCCGTCGCGGTCGAGCTCGGGATGGACCCGGTGCACTTCGGGATCGTGATGGTGCTGAACCTCTGCATCGGGCTGTGCACGCCGCCGGTGGGGAGCGTGCTCTTCGTCGGCGTCGGCGTGGCCGAGACGACGATCGCCAAAGTGGTCCGCCCCCTCCTCCCGCTCTTCCTCGCGATGCTCGTCGGCCTCGCCCTCACGACGCTCCTGCCGGCGCTCTCGCTCTGGCTCCCGTCGCTCTTCGGGTACTGATCCATGCGCATACTCGCCCTCGCCTTGCTCACCGCTGCGCCGGTGCTCGCCCAGCCCCAGGCTGTCGCTCGGTACGACGACAAGCGGCTCGCGCTCAACCCCGTCTGGACGCGCCTCGCCGACGTCCACGGCGAGGCCGGGTCGGTCGAGTCGGTCGAGTTCTCGTACGACGGGACGCGACTCGTCTCGGGGACGAAGTTCGACTACACCGTGATCGTGTGGCGGACCTCCGACGGCGCGGAGCTGTGGCGGCGCACGCTGCCGGCCGAGATCGAGCGGGTCGCGTGGAACCCCGACGGGAGCACCGTCGCGTCTGTGAGCGAGGACCGCGTGCTCCGCGTCTTCGACGCCGAGACCGGCGAGACCATGAGGGAGGCGACGCTGACGGCCGGCATCGACGGCCTCGCGTGGAGCCACGACGGGCGCTTTCTCGCCGCGGGCGAAGAGTACAGCCGGACCGCCGACGGCGAGCGCCAGGGCCTCGTCCGCGTCTACGCCATGCCCGCGCTGGAGCAGGTCAAGCTCTTCGACCTCGGCCACACCGCCAACGAGGTGGACTTCTCGGAGGACGACCGCTACCTCGCCGCGACCGGCAACGACGGCCTTCTCAAAGTCTGGGAGGTCGAGACCGAGCAACTCGTGCTCGACATCGACGAGGACATCTCGCTCTCAGACGACAACCCGTACCACCACTCGATCACCGTCCAGTTCTCGCCTGACGGGCAGTACCTCGCCACCGGCGACACCGAGGGGCTGCTGCACCTCTACGCGTTTCCCTCCGGCGAGCTCGTCCGACGCTTCGACCGGAGCGGGCACAAGATCGAGTCGGTCCAGTGGACGCCCGACGGACAGTACCTCGTGACCGTCGGCAACGACCCGTACCTCCGGATGTTCAGGCTCGACGACATCCTCGGGCCGGACCGCGTCTACACCGCGCTCCAGGTCCACATCGGCGACCAGGCCGAGTACGTGGACGTCTCCCGCAACGGGGCGCTTGTGGCGACGGCGAACCAGGACGGCGCGATCCGCCTGTTCGTCCTGATGGGCGAGGACCCCGGCCTCAACGAGCGCCGCCACCGCGCGGTCCGCGCCGAGCAGGACGCCGCCGACCGCGCCCGCCGACGATGAGAATGGGCGAATGGGGGAGAGGGCGAATGGGAGAATCCGACCTGACCGCTTTCGTTTGCCCCCCGCCCACTCGCCCCTCCGCCCTTTCGCCACCCCGCCCACTCGCCGACAAACCCGACGCCATGCCTTCGCGCCGCCACTTCCTCCGGTCCTCCGCCGCGCTGCCGCTCGCGGCCGCCGCGCCGAGTGCCGCCTTCGCCGCCGAGCCTTCGGCGGGCCCGACGGTCTACGACGGGCCGCTGCGGGGCGTCGCGCCGGTCACCGTCACCGAGGTGGACGCCTTCTACGTCGGGGCGGCGCTCTTCACGCGCGTCCGCACGAGCGCGGGCGTCACAGGTTGGGGTGAAGCCGACCGCGCCGGCGCCGGGCCGGGCATCGTCGACGCCCTCATCGACCGCATCGACCGGCAGGTCGAGGGCCGTGACCTCTTCGACGCCGACCCCCTCTTCACCGACCTCTACTTCCGCTCGGACGACATGGGCCGCGGCGGCCTCATCACGAGCGCGATCTCCGGCATCGACCTCGCGCTGTGGGACGCGCGCGGCAAGGTGCTCGGGCGGCCCTGCTACCAGCTCATCGGCGGGGCGTACCGCAAAGAGATCCCCGTCTACGGCTCGTTCTCCCGCGACGGCGGCGACCGGACGCCCGCCGACATGGCCCGCATCGCCGCCGGGTTCGTGGAGATCGGGTTCAAGGCTGTCAAGGCGCGGATGGACATCCGGCAGACCAACGTCGACCCCGTGGACGACCCGACGTTCGAGGTCGTCGCCGCGATCCGCTCCGAGATCGGCGACGAGTTTCCGCTCTACGTCGACGCCAACAACGGGTACTCGGCCGCGCGCGCGATTGAGGTCGGGCGGCGGCTCTACGAGGAGTACAACGTCTCGGTCTTCGAGGAGCCGGTCGGCTACACCAACTACGCCGACCACGCCGAGGTCTCGGACGCGCTCGACGGCATCCAGGTCGCCGCCGGCGAGCACGAGTACACGCGCTGGCAGTTCCGCGACCTCATCGTGCAGGGCCGCCCCGACGTCGTCAACCCCGACCTGATCCGGGCGGGCGGGCTGACCGAGGGCCGCCACATCGCCGCGCTCTGCTCCGCCTTCGACCTCCCGATCGCGGTCCACTCGACGCGCCCGACGCTCGGCACGGCGGCGCACCTCCACTACGTCGCCTCGGTCCTCCGCGCCGACCGCCCGCAGGAGCACCCCGGCCCGGACAAGGCTCCCGAACTGTGGGACCTCTTCGAGACCCAGGTGCTGCCCGAGAACGGGATGATCGCCGTGCCCGAAGCGCCCGGCCTCGGCCTCGTCCCGAAGGAGGGCGCGATCGAAGCCGCCGCCAAAGCCTACGCCGACCGACAGTGATGAGAGAGGGCGAATGGGAGAAAGGGCGAAAGGGCGAATCTGACCTGACCACTTTCGCTCGCCACCCCGCCCTCTCGCCCCCTCACCCACGCAAAACCAAACCCATGACCCCGACCCCCACCGTTTCCCCTCCGCCCGAGACCGGGACGACGGCGGCGCAGCGCGTCGGCCTCGTCGCGGGGCTGGCGGCGTTCGGCGTGCTGCTCGCGCTGCCCGCGCCGGAGGGATTGGGCGAGGCCGGATGGGGCGCGGCGGCGGTCGCCGTGCTGATGGCGGTGTGGTGGATGACCGAGGCCCTGCCGATTGCGGCGACCTCGCTCGTCCCGCTCGCGGCGTTCCCGCTCCTGGGCGTGGCCGGCATCCGGGACGCGGCGGCCCCCTACGCGAGCCCGATCATCTTCCTCTTCCTCGGCGGGTTCCTCCTGGCGAAGGGGATGGAGCGGTGGGACCTCCACCGGCGGCTCGCGCTCTCGGTCGTGGCGCGCGTCGGGACGCGGCCGCGGCGGATCGTGCTCGGGTTGATGCTCGCCGCCGCCGCGCTCTCGATGGGCATCTCGAACACCGCGACGGCTGTGATGATGCTCCCGATTGCGCTCTCGGTGGCTGAACTCGCCCACCGCGACGAGGTCGGGACCGAGGCCGAGGACCGACGGTTCGCGCTCGTGCTGATGCTCGGGGTCGCCTACGCCTGCTCGGTCGGCGGCCTCGGGACGCTCATCGGGACGCCGACGAACGCGTTCTTCGCAGGCTTCGTCGAGGAGACCTACGGCGTCGAGGTGTCGTTCGCGGGGTGGCTCGTGGTCGGGCTGCCGCTGGTGGTGATTGGAATCGCGCTCGCGTACACGCTCCTCGTGCGTGTCGTCTTCCCGGTGCGGCTGCCGGAGATTCCGGGCGGGCAGGCGTTTATCCGCGAGCGGCTGGCGGCGCTCGGACCCGTCAGCCGGGGCGAGTGGACGGTCGGGGCCGTCTTCGGGATTGTGGCGCTGCTGTGGATCACGCGTCCCCTCCTCGAAGCCGTCGTGCCTGGCCTCTCCGATCCCGGCCTGGCGATGCTCGGCGCGCTCGCGCTCTTCGCGCTCCCGGTGCGGACCGCTGGCGGGCACGCGGTGCGGGCGCTCGACTGGGCGACGGCGAAGACGCTCCCGTGGGGCATCCTGCTCCTCTTCGGCGGCGGCCTCTCGCTCGCTTCGGCTATTTCCAGTACCGGCCTCGCCTCGTGGATCGGCGAAGCCCTCGCCGCCTTCGGCGCGCTCCCGACGTTTGTCCTCGTCGGGATCGTCGTCGTGGTGATCGTCTTCCTGACCGAACTGACGAGCAACACGGCGACCGCTGCCGCTTTCCTCCCGGTTCTCGCAGCCCTCGCCGTCTCGACCGGCACCGCGCCGCTCCTCCTCCTCGTCCCGGCGACCGTCGCCGCAAGCTGCGCGTTCATGCTCCCCGTCGCCACGCCGCCCAACGCGATCGTCTACGGGAGCGGCTACCTGACCGTCGGGCAGATGGCCCGCGCCGGTGTCTGGCTGAACCTCGCCTTCGCGCTTCTCGTCACGCTCCTCGCCGTCGTGTTCGTCCCGCTCCTCGCGGGCACGACGCTACCGAGGCTGGGAGGATGAACGGGCGAGAGGGCGAATGGGCGGAGGGGCGGAAAGAGAACCTGACAACCTGATGAGACAGACCATGCGAGTCAAAGAACTGCGCGTTTACGAACGATCCGTTGAGCTTCGGAAGGCGGTCTTCGCCGCGTCGAAGGCGTGGCCGAAGGAGGAGCAATATGCCCTCACCGATCAAGCGCGGCGCTCGTCACGCAGCGTCTCGGCGAACCTAGCCGAGGCATGGGCGAAACGTCGCTACCCCAAACATTTCGTCAGCAAGCTCACCGACGCCCTCGGCGAAGCGGAAGAGACGAGCGTATGGCTCGATGTAGCTCTCGAGTGTGGCTACCTCAACGCTGCGAGGCACGATGTGCTCGTCGATTTGTGCGACCACCTCGCCGCCGGTCTCGTCAAGATGATGCGCTACCCGGAACAGTGGTGCGGCCCCTCGTCTCTCGTCCGCGAAGACCCCACACCATACAACGCAAACGGAGAATCCAACCTCTAACGCCCACTCGCCCTTTCGCCCACTCGCCCTCACCCCATAGCCATGCCGGACGTGCTCACCGCGCCGCGCGCGCTCCGTATCCACGAGACCGACACCGTCGCCGTCGCCGTCGAGGCGCTGGAAGCAGGAGCCGAGGTGCTTGGCGTGACGCTGCGCGCGGACGTGCCGGCCGGGCACAAAATCGCGCTCGTCCCACACGCCGAGGGCGACGCCGTGGTCAAATACGGCTTCCCGATTGGCCGCGCGACTGAGGCCATCGCGCCGGGCGAGTGGGTTCACAGCCATAACCTCGCCACCAGGCTGAGCGGCGAGGACGAATACAGCTACGATCCTGTCGACACCGACCGGCCCGCCGCGCGCGACGTGCCGACGTGGGCGGGCTACCGCCGCCCGGACGGGCGCGTCGGGACGCGCAACGAGCTGTGGGTGCTCAACACCGTCGGCTGCGTCAACCGCGCCGCCGAGCGGATCGCCCGCGCCGTCGACGCCCGGTTCGGTCCCGAAGGCGAGGGCGTGATCGACGGCGCCCACGCCTTCGCCCACCCTTACGGCTGCTCCCAACTCGGCGACGACCTCGGGCACACGCGCCAGCTCCTCGCCCGCCTCGCGGCGCACCCGAACGCGGGTGGCGTCCTCGTGCTCGGCCTCGGCTGCGAGAACAACCAGCTCGACGCCTTCCTCCAGGAGGCCGACCGGACCGACGGACGCGTCCGGGGCTTCGCCGCGCAGCACGTCCTCGACGAGGTGGAGGAGGGGACGACGCTCGCCGAGGAGATCGTGGGCCTCATGCGGTCGGACCAACGGGAGACGGTCTCGGCGGCGGACCTCGTGCTCGGGTTCAAGTGCGGCGGCTCGGACGGATTCTCGGGCGTGACGGCCAACCCGCTCGTCGGGCGCGTCGCCGACCGCGTCGCGGCGTGGGGCGGGCGCGGGATTCTCACCGAGGTCCCCGAGATGTTCGGGGCCGAGCGCGTGCTGATGCAACGCGCCACTGACCGGGGCGTGTTCGAGCGGACGGTCGACCTCGTGAACGACTTCAAGCGCTACTTCCTCGACCACAACCAGCCGGTCTACGAGAACCCCTCGCCCGGCAACAAAGACGGCGGGCTGACGACGCTGGAGGAGAAGTCGCTCGGCGCGATCCAGAAGGGCGGGCGGGCCCCCGTGGCCGAGGTCGTCCGCTACACCGGGCGCGCGAGTGTGCCGGGGCACGACGGCTTCCGGCCCGGCCTCGCCCTCCTCGAAAGCCCCGGCAACGACGGCGTCTCCTCGACCGCGCTGACCGCGGCGGGCGCGGCGCTCGTCCTCTTCACGACGGGCCGCGGTACGCCCCTCGGCTTCCCTGCCCCGACCGTCAAGATCGCCACCAACGACGCCGTCGCCGCGCGTAAGCCGCACTGGATCGACTTCAGCGCCGGCCCCCTCCTCACCGGCGAGGCCGACCTCGACGGGCTCGCCGACCGCTTCGTGGCCGACCTCCTCGCCATTGCCTCGGGCCGCCGCCGGACGCGCAACGAGACCAACGACTACCGCGAGATCGCGATCTGGAAAGCGGGGGTGACGTTGTGAGGGGGCGAGAGAAAGGGCGAATGGGGGAGAGGGCGAAAGGGCGAATTTGACCTGACCGCTTTCGTTCGCCACCCCGCCCACTCGCCACCCCGCCCACTTTTCCCATTCCCAACCGACCACTCCATGCCCCTTCCTCGACTCGACCGCCACCACGCGCCTGACGCACCGCCCGAGCATCCCGTCCGCGTGGTGCAGTTCGGCACGGGCGCGCTGCTCCGCGGCTTGGTGGACGACGCCTTCGACCTCGCCAATCGTGCCGGGTCGTGGGACGGCCGCGCCGTTGTCGTGAGCCAGACCGGGAGCGGGCGTGGGGTCGCGTTCAACGAGCAGGACGGGCTGTACACGCTCGTCGTGCGAGGCATCGAAGACGGCGAGGCGGTCGAGCGAACCCGCGTCGTCGGCGCGGTGGCGCGGGCACTCTCAGCGCAGGACGACTGGGACGACGTGCTCGCGCTCGCCCGCGACGAAAACGTGGGCCTCGTCGTCTCGAACACGACCGAGGTGGGGCTGACGTGGGACGAAGAGGACGACCCCGAGGCGGCCCCGCCGCGCTCGTTCCCGGCCAAGCTCGCGGCGTGGCTGCGGGCGCGGCAGGAGGCACTCGGCGACGGTGCGGGCGTCGTCGTGCTCCCGACGGAGCTCGTCGAGGGCAACGGCGAGCGGCTTTGCAGCCTCGTCCTCCGCTGGGGTGAGCGTGCCGGGTGGGGCGAGACTTTCGCCGCCTTCGTCCGCAACGACTGCACGTTCACCAACACCCTCGTCGACCGGATCGTCCCCGGCGAGCCGGAGGACGCCGAGGCGTTGCAAGAAAGCCTCGGGTACCGCGACGACCTGCTCACCGCCGCCGAGGTCTACCGGCTGTGGGCCATCGAAGGGAACGACGACCTCGCCGAGCGCCTGCCGTTCGCGGATGGAGCCGAGCCAGGCGTGATCGTCGTGCCGAGCGTCGAGCCGTACCGGCTGCGCAAAGTGCGGCTGCTCAACGCGGCCCACACGCTCCTCGTCCCGGTCGCCCTCGGCTGCGGGTGCGCGACCGTCCGCGAGGCCGTCGAAGGCGAGCGCGTCGGTGCCTTCGTCCGCCGCCTGCTCTTCGGCGAGCTCGTCCCCGCGACCGAGCGCGAGCTGGAAGCGGCGGGGCACGACCCGTTGATCGCCGCGCCGTTCGCCCGCGCCGTGCTCGAGCGCTTCGCCAACCCGTTCATCCGGCACGACCTCGTCTCGATCACGCTCCAGCAGACGATGAAGCTCGACGTCCGCGCCGTGCCTGCCGTCCGCGCCCTTGCCGAGACCGGTACCGTGCCCGAGGCCGTTGCACTCGGCTTCGCCGCGTTCCTGCTCCTGCACCGCGCCGCGACGGGCATGGAGTCCGACTCGCCCCTCGTCTTCGCCGCGACCGACCTCCTCACCGACGACCGCGCCGATGCCGTCCGCGAGTCGTGGCGCCGCCGCCCCGATGCCGCTGCCGTCGTCGCCCACTCGGTCCTCGCCGACCGCACGCTCTGGAGCGACAACCTGACCGACCTCCCCGGCGTCGGCTCCGCCTTCGCCGACACCGTCGCCCGCTTCACCGAGCAGGGCCTCGACCGAGGCGTTCCGATGCTCCTCGATGCTCTGCCGAACAGACGGAAGGGCGAGAGGGCGAGAGGGCGAGAGGGCGAAGAGGAGTAGCCGTTCTCCCATCACCCATTCGCCACCCCGCCCATTCTCCCACTCGCCCGCTCTCCCATTCCCAACCCTATGACTCTCACCTTCCGCTGGTACGGACCGGACGACCCCGTCCGCCTCGACCACGTCCGGCAGATTCCGGGCGTCGAGGGGATCGTAAGCGCGCTGCACGCCGTGCCGCCGGGCGAGGCGTGGCCGCGCGACGCCGTGGCTGCGCACCGCGAGCAGATCGAGGTGGCGGGGCTGCGCTGGAGCGTGGTCGAGAGCATCCCCGTCGCCGAGTCGGTCAAGCTCGGGGCGGACGGCCGCGACACCGCTATCGACGCCTTCTGCCGTAGCCTCGACGCGGTCGGCGCGGAGGGTATCGGGACGGTGTGCTACAACTTCATGCCCGTCTTCGACTGGACGCGGACCGACCTCGCGCTCCGCCTCCCCGACGGCTCGACGACGCTCGCGTACCGCCACGCCGACCTGCCCGAGATCGAGGCCAAGCTCGCGTCGGGCGGGCTGCCGGGGTGGATGACGGCGTTCGACCCGGACGACCTCGCGGCGCTGCGGGCGGCCTACGCCGAGATCGACGCCGAGCGGCTGTGGGACCACCTCGCCTACTTTCTCGACGCCGTCGTGCCCGTCGCTGAAGCTGCGGGTGTCCGTCTTGCGATCCACCCGGACGACCCGCCGTGGCCGGTCTTCGGGCTGCCGCGCATCGTGACGAGCGGGGCGGCACTGCGGCGCGTCTGCGGCCTCGTGGACAGTCCCGCCAACGGCGTCTGCCTCTGCACCGGCTCGCTCGGGGCCGATCCCTCCGAGGCCACGCTGCTGCCTGCGACGGTTCACTCGCTCGCCGGGCGCACCCACTTCGTGCATCTCCGCAACGTCCGCCACAGCGCGGCCCACGCGGACGGCGCGCACGACTTCGCCGAGACCGCGCACCCCGACGGAGCCGTGGACTTCGCCGCCGTCCTCCGCGCCCTCGCCGAGACTGGCTTCCGCGGCCCCGCCCGCCCCGACCACGGGCGGATGGTCTGGTCCGAAGTCGGGCAGGAGGGCGTGCGCCCCGGCTACGGGCTGTACGACCGGGCGCTCGGCGCGGCCTACCTCCTCGGCCTCTGGACCGCCGTGAGTCAGCGAGCAGAAGGCAGCGGGCAGCGAGCAGAAAACAACCATCTAGTGTCTATCACTTCACCTGAAAATCGATGAATCCGCTGCTGATCGACCGACCCGCCACCGACACCCGCGAGGGCGTCGTCGACTGGATCGCGCGCGACGGGGCCGTGGCCGTCGTCCGCACCGACCGGCCCGACCGGCTCGTCGAGACCGCGAAGGCCCTCGCGGTGGGCGGCGTGGTCACCTTCGAGGTGACGATGACCGTGCCGAACGCGCTCGACGCCATCCGCGCCGTGTGCCGCGAGATGCGCGGCTCGGTCCTCGTCGGGGCCGGGAGCGTGCTCGACGCCGCGACGGCCGAGGCCGCCGTCGAGGCCGGGGCGCGCTACGTCGTCAGCCCCGTCTTCCGGCCTGCCGTCATCGAGGCCGCGCACGCCGCCGGGGCCGCTGCCATGCCCGGCTGCTTCACCCCGACCGAGATCCTCGCCGCCACCGACGCCGGGGCCGACGTGGTGAAGGTCTTCCCGGCGGGCGTCCTCGGCATCCCGTTCTTCAAGGGCGTCCTCGCCCCGATGCCGCACCTCCGCCTGATGCCCACCGGCGGCGTCTCGCTCGATAATGCGGGCGACTGGCTCCGCGCCGGGGCCGTCGCCGTCGGGGTCGGCAGCGCGCTCGTGGACGCGCACGCCGTGGCCAACGAGGACTGGCGCGCGCTGACGCGCAACGCCGCCCGGCTCCGCGCCTCCATCGACGCCGTGCGCGGGGGCGAGCAATGACAGGCGTGGAGGGAAAGGAGGGTGGGGAGGGAATGGGGAGAGTGCTGCTCTGCCTGTTCGGTATGCTGGTGGTGTGGGCGGTGCCGGCGGTGGGCCAGCCGATGTGCCTCGTGACCGACCACGGCGCGGTGGCGGGCGACGAGCGGCTCGACACCGGAGCCGTGCAGGCCGCCATCGACGCCTGCGCCGGGCGCGGGGGCGGGACGGTCTGGGTTCCGGCGGGGACCTTCGACACGGGCACGCTCCGCCTCCGCAGCCGCGTCCGGCTCCACCTCGACGCCGGGGCCGTCCTCCGCGGCTCGACGAACCTCGCCGACTATCCGCTCCTGCCCGAACTCGCGGGCGACAACCCCGGACGCCGTCGGGCACTCCTCGCCGCCTGCGACGCCGAGGACGTGGCCCTCATCGGGACCGGCATGCTCGACGGGCGTGGGCCGGACTTCGCCTACGACCTCGAGACCGGCGAGGAGACCGAGGGCCGGCCGATGTTCTGGACCCTCTTCCAGGATGTCGAGCGCCTCACGGTCCGCGACGTGACCCTCCGCGACGCCACGGGTTGGACGCTCAACCTCCAGCGCGTCGAGGACGCGACCATCGACGGCGTCCGCATCCTCAACGACCCGCGAAGCCGCAACACGGACGGCATCGGGCTGCGCGGGGCGCGCAACGTCCGCATCGCAAACGTCCACATCGACACTGGCGACGACGCCATCGTCTTCAAGGCGGGCAGCGGGCGCCCGGTCGAGCACGTCACCGTCACAAACTCGGTGCTCTCGTCCGACGACGCGGCGATCAAGTTCGGGACGCGGACCGAGGAGGCGATGCGGCACGTCCTCATCCAGAACGTCGCCATCCGCGACTCGCGCTACGGCGTGGCCGTCTTCATGAAGGACGGCGGGACGGTGGAAGATGTCCGCGTCGAGAACGTCAGCTTCTCCGGCGAGGCGACGCGCCACCGCACCGAGTACCCGCTCTACCTCGACCTCGACCGGCGCGACGAGGCCAGCCCACTCGGGGTCGTTCGCCGTTTCACCGTGCGCGGCCTCGACGCGGCGACGCGCGGCAACGTCCTCATCGCCGGCCGCGCCGACGCGCCGATTGAGGACCTCACGCTCGACGGCGTCACGCTCCGCATTGCCGATCCGGTCCCGCTCGGCGGCCTCCGCAAGCCCGGCGGCAAGCGAGGCCTCGACCCGACGCCCGGCTCGGTAGACCTCGCACCGGTTGAGGCGCACCTCACGCTCGGGCACATTGACGGGTTGACGCTCCGCGACGTGACCATCACCGGCCCCGGTCGCCGCCCGCTCCACCTCGAAGCCGTCACGAACGTCCGATTCGAAGGCATCACGCTCAGCGACGGATAACCCTCTTTTCCTTCCATTCCCTCCACGCCCTATTCCAACTGACCCATGTCCACCGTCGTCACCTTCGGCGAGATCATGCTCCGGCTCTCGGCGCCGGGCTTCTCCCGCTTCACGCAGACCGACCGCTTCGACGTGACCTACGGGGGCGGCGAGGCCAACGTCGCCATCTCGCTCGCCCACTTCGGGCACGACGCCCGGTTCGTCTCGAAGCTGCCCGCGCACGAGGTCGGGCAGGCGGCCGTGGGCCACCTCCGGCGCTACGGCGTCGACACCCGCTTCGTCGTGCGCGGCGGCGAGCGGGTCGGGATCTACTTCCTCGAAACCGGCGCGAGCCAGCGGCCCTCGAAGGTGATCTACGACCGGGCGCACTCGGCCGTGAGCGAGATGCAGCCCGATGAAGTCGATTGGGCCCGAGTCTTCGACGGGGCCGATTGGTTCCACTGGACGGGCATCACGCCCGCGCTCGGCCCGTCGGCGCACCGGGCGGTGGAGGCGGCGTGCCGCGCGGCGAAGACGGCGGGCGTGACCGTCTCGTGCGACCTCAACTACCGGGCGAAGCTGTGGACCGTCGACGAGGCCCGCGCCGCGATGCGATCCCTCATGGCGTACGTCGACGTGTGCATCGCCAACGAGGAGGACGCCGACCGCTCGCTCGGCGTGACGACCGAAGGCTCGGGCGCCGCCGCCGCCGAAGAGGCCGAGCTCGACGCGGCCGGGTACGCCCGCCTCGCCGAGAAGCTGAAGGCCGAGTACGGCTTCGACGCCGTCGCGATCACGCTCCGCGAGTCTCACTCGGCGAGCGACAACGGCTGGAGCGCCCTCCTCCTCGGCGGGGCCGGGACGGCCGCGCCGCTCGCCGCGCCGACCCGGAGTCGCCGCTACGACGTACGCCTCGTCGACCGCGTCGGCGGGGGCGACAGCTTCGCCGCCGGCCTCATCCATGGTCTGCTCACGAAAGACGACGCCGAGGATGCGCTGAACTTCGCCGTCGCCGCGAGTGCGCTCAAGCAAACCATCCCCGGCGACGCCAACCTCACCTCGGCCGCCGAGGTCGATAAGCTGGCCACCGGCTCCGGCTCCGGCCGCGTCGAACGGTGAGGCGGAAAGGGCGAATGGGAGAAAGGGCGAGGGAGAACCCGACCTGACCGCCTTCACTCGTCTCCGCCCACTCTCCACCCCGCCCACTCGCCCATTCCATCAACCCCTATGCTCCGACCGGCCACCAACGCCCACCGCCTCACGCTCGACCTAGGCGGCTTCTGGCACCTCGTGCCTGACCTCGACGACGCGCTCGGTGCCGAGGCTCCGTTCGGGGATGGGGCGCTCGCCTTCGCCGTGCCGGGAAGCTGGAACGAGCAGCTCGCCGAGGCGGGGCTGGCGGACTACGTCGGGGCGTGCTGGATTGGGCGCGACGTATTCGTGCCTAGCGCGATGGCTGGGCAGCGCGTCTTCCTCCGTGTCGGCTCGGCGGACTACCACTGCGAGGTGTTCGTCGATGGCACACCCGTGGGTGAGAGCACGGCGGCATTTCTGCCGTTCGACGTCGAGATCACGGGCCGCGTGACGCCGGGGCGAAGCGTCCCCGTTGCACTCCGCGTGGACAACCGCGCCGACGCCGAGACCATCCCGCAGGGCATCGCCTCGCACGAGTTCGCCGAGCCGAAGGAGCGCGGGGCCGGGGCCGAGCACTTCCCGCCCGCCCGCTACGACTTCTTCCCCTACGGCGGCGTCCACCGCCCGGTCACGCTCTACGGTTTGCCGAAGACCTTCATCGAGGACGTGCGCGTCAAGACCTCGCTCGGCGGCACGGTCCGCGTCGAGGTGGACATAGACGGCGATGGGGAGTACGTCGCGGCGTGGCTCGACGATGGCGAAGAAGAAGTCGCCGACGCGGTCGAGGACGTGGCCGACGGCAGCGTCACGCTCACGCTCCGGGTGCCCGCCCCACGCCTGTGGTCGCGGGACGATCCGTTTCTCTACACCCTCCGGCTCGACCTCGGCACGGGAGACGAGACCGTGGACCGCGTCGAGGTGCCTGCCGGCATCCGCGAGGTGCGGGTCGAGGGGACGAGCCTGCTCCTCAACGGCGAGCCGGTCTTTCTGCGCGGCTTCGGCAAGCACGAGGACTTTCCCGTCCTCGGCAAGGCGCACCACCCGGCGCTCGTCGTCAAAGACTTCGGGCTGCTGCGGTGGGTCGGGGCCAACTCGTTCCGCACGAGCCACTACCCCTACGCCGAGGACTGGCTCGACGAGGCCGACCGCCGCGGCGTGCTCGTCCTCTCCGAGGTCCCCGCCGTCAGCCTCAACCACAGCAAGACGACGGACGCCACGCAAGCGGCCCACGCCGAGGCCATCCGCCAGCTCGTCCGCCGCGACCGCAACCACCCGTCGGTCGTCGGCTGGGTGATCGGCAACGAGCCGGGGCTGAGTGGGGAAGAGGAAGCCACGAACGAAGTTGCCGCTGACTACTGGCGTCCGCTCTTCGACCTCACGCACGACCTCGACCCGTCGCGGCCTGTGACGGTCCCGGTGCACGCACGCGGCCCCGGCGTTCCGCTCTACCCACTCTGCGACATCGTCTCGGTCAACCGCTACTACGGCTGGTACACGCAGCCGGGACAACTGGGCGAAGCCGCCCGGCTGCTGAAGGAGGAGCTGGACGAGATCGCGGACGCCCACGGCAAGCCGATCCTAGTGAGCGAGTTCGGGGCCGACACGCTCGCCGGGGCGCACGCGACGGTCCCGCGCCAGTTTACCGAGGAGTACCAGGCCGCGTTCATCGAGGCGTACCTCGACGTGATCGAGAACCACCCGGCGTGCTGCGGTGCCCACGTCTGGAACTTCGCTGATTTCCGCACGCCGCAGAACGTCCGCCGCGTGGTCGACAACCTCAAGGGCGTCTTCACCCGCACCCGCGACCCGAAGCGCGCCGCCTTCGCCCTCCGCGCCCGGTGGACTGGACAGCGCGGACCGGGGATGAGCGGAGTGGGAGGAGTGGGAGGAGTGGGAGGAGTGGGAGGAGTCAAGAAAAACCATCAAAGTTAGCCCTGCCGTCGCGCTTCGCGCCCATGTTCATTCCCCCCGTTCTTCTCATTCCGCACCGAAGGTGCCATCCCATTCCGCGCCGCAGGCGCACCCCCATGCTCCGTGCCCTCTTCCTCCTCGTGCTCACCGCTGCGACGGCGCAGGCGCAGGCTGTCCGTCCCGGCGGCCTCTTCACACCCGGCGAGGTGCGCACCGCCGACGGCTCGGACGACGGCGTTGCGGTCGGGGCAAACGGCGGCGTTGCCGTCTCGTTCGACCCGACGGCCGAGGACCGGTGGGCCGCGTTCCGCGACGTGCCAGTCGGCGATGAAACCGTCAGCGGGTTCGTCTTTGATGGCTACCTCTACACGCCCGCCCGCGCCGACTCCGACCGCCGTCGCCGCCGGTTCGGGGACGACGTGACCGCCGAGGTTCGCTCGAACGCCCACCACCTCGCCTTCGCCCGCGAGAAAAACGTCGAGCGCGAGATCGCCCTTTTCGTGACGAGCCTGGAGGGCGGCACGGTCCGCATCGAGGTCCCGCCGTCCGTACTCGGGATCGACCGGGTGCTGGAGTTCGACCTCGCCCCGCGCGAGGGACGCTTCCTCCTCCTCAACGCTACCGGCCCCACGACGCGCGCGCCGTTCACACTGCCCGAGACGGTCCGGGCCTCCAGGCTCATTCCGGCGTGGCGCTTCCATGCGGGTGACGCGCCGGGTGCCGAAGCCGCCGACTTCGACGACAGCGGCTGGCAGACTGTCGGGCCGCGCCATACCTGGAACGCCGCCGACGCGCTCGACCAGCGCGGTCTCGCCGACGGCCTCGATGTTGGCCCGCAGTACCGGCGCGGGGTCGGGTGGTACCGGGCCGTGATCGACGCGCCGCCCGCTGGGCAGCGGGCCGTGCTCCGGCTCGAAGGCATCGGGCTGCGCGGCGAAGTATTCCTCAACGGCGAGTCGCTCGGCACCACCACGCGGACCTACACCCGGACCGAGTTCGACCTGACCGGTCGGCTCCGGCCGAGCCGCAACGTCGTCGCCGTACGCGCCGACAACCGGTTCCGCGCGGACGTCGTCCCGCACGCGGCGGACTACACCTTCTTCGGCGGGCTGTACCGCGGGGCCGAGGTCGTGACAACCGGCCCGACGTTCGCCGAGCGCGTGCAGGTGGATACACCTCAGGTGTCGCCGTCGGCGGCAGTGGTTCGGGTTCGCACGCGCGTTCGGGGTGAGGGCGGGCCAGTCCGGCTCGTGGTCCGCGTCGAGCACCCCGAGGGTGGCGTCGTGGCGAGCGCCGTGCGCGACCTCGCGCCCGAACCCGGCGCGGCGACCGAGGTCGAGCAGACGCTTCCGCTCCGGCTACCCCTCCTGTGGGGACCGGCGCACCCGCACCTCTACGCCGTCCACGCCACACTCTACGCGGCCGACGCCGCGCCCGGCGGGACTGTCGAGCGGCTGCCCGCCGAGGGCGAGGGCTACGCCGCGCTCGACCACGTCACCGAGCCGCTCGGCGTGCGCTTCTTCGAGTGGACACCGGAGGCCGGGTTCGCGCTCAACGGGCAGCGCCTCCAACTCCGGGGCGTCAACGCCCACCAGGACGGCGGACCGGACGACGCGTGGGCTGCCGGCCCGGACCAGGCCCGGCGCGACCTCGAACTCGCCAAGGCGATGGGAGCCAATTTCGTCCGGATCGCTCACTACCCGCACCACCCGGCGACGCTCGCCCACGCTGACAGCCTCGGGCTGCTCGTCTGGGCCGAGGTCCCGTTCATCACCTCCGACCCCACGGCACCCGGCTTTGCCGACGCCGCGAGCGCCATGTTCCGGCAGATGGTCGAGCGCGACTACAACCACCCGAGCGTCGTGCTGTGGGGGACCGGCAACGAGTCGCTCATCTCGTGGCAGACGCTCGAGGTGCAGGCCGCCGCGCTCGCCCTCGCCAAGCGGCTCGGCGACGAAGCCGTTCGGCTCGACCCGTCGCGGCTGAGCGTGCAGGCGCAGAACCACGTCGTGGATCCCGCGATCATGGCGACCGCCAACATCCAGGCCCGGAACCAGTACGCCGGGTGGTACGAGGATATGCCGGAGGACATCGGCCCGAGGCTGGATGCCTACCACGCCGAGCGCCCAGGGGACCGGCTCTTCCTCTCTGAGTACGGCGCGGGGGCGCAGCGCGGGCTGTGGGTGGACGAGGCTGCCGCCCAGCCCTTCGACTTCTCCGAGACCTGGGCCCTCCGGTTCCACGAGGCCTACCTCGACGCGCTCGACGAGCGCCCGTTCGTCGCCGGGGGCGCGGTGTGGCACCTGTTCGACTTCGCCAGCCACGTCAAGACGGGCACGCTCCCGCACGTCAACCAGAAGGGCCTGCTGACGCGCGACCGCCGGCCGAAGGCCGCCTACTACCTCTACCAGAGCCGCTGGACCGACGCGCCGATGGCCTGGCTCTTCGCCCACACCCGCACCCACCGCGAGGCCGGAGCGCAGCGCATCGAGGCCTTCACGAACGCGCCGCGGGCGACGCTCTTCGTGGACGGCGTCGCGCAGGGTGAGGCCGTCCGCGACGGGCGCTCGACGCGCGTCGGCTGGGACCTCCCCCTTGCTGAGGGTATGCGGCACCTCCGCCTCGTCGCCGCGTGGCCCGACGGCCGGACCGCGACCGACGAGGCTGCGGTGTTCGTCGTTCCACCCGGTACGCTCGATGCCGACACCGCCGCGCCCGTTCAACTCGACGGCGACAACTGACTTCCGCGCGAGAGGGCAGCCGCATCTCTCCATTCCCTCCCGACCCTCCACGCCTTTCCATCTCCCGACCCATGCCCGAGCCGCTCACGCTCCACCCCGACCGCCACTTCGACCCGGACCCGACCGTCCGGGCGGCGGCGCGCCAGATTTACGAGGCCACGCGGGACCTTCCGATCGTCAGCCCGCACGGGCACGTCGACCCGGCGCTCCTCGCCGAGGACCGGCCGTTCCCCGAGCCGACCGAGCTTCTCGTCGCGCCAGACCACTACGTCTTTCGGATGCTCTACAGCCAGGGCATTGGCCTCGACGACCTCGGCATCCCGCGAGCCGACGGGACGCGGGCCGACGTGGACCCTCGAGCCGTGTGGCGGCTCTTTTGCTCGCACTACTACCTCTTCGCCGGAACGCCGACGCGGGCGTGGCTGGACTACGAGTTGCACGAGGTCTTCGGCGTCGAGGTGGTCCCGAGCCCTGAGACCGCCGACCGCGTCTACGGCCAGATAACCGAGCGTCTCGCCTCGCCCGAGTACCGCCCGCGCGCACTCTTCGACCGGTTCGGGATCGAGGTCCTCGCCACGACCGATGCTGCGTCCGACGACCTTCGGCACCACGCTGCAATCCGCGAAGCCAACGCCACCGGCGCGTGGTCCGGCCGCGTGATCCCGACGTTCCGGCCCGACGCCGTGATGCGCATCGCCCGAGCCGGATGGCGCGACGAGATCGGTGCGCTCGAACGAGCCGTCGGGTTCGAAGTCGGGGACTACGCTGCGTTCGTGCGGGCGCTTGAAGACCGGCGGGCGTTTTTCCGCGAGATGGGGGCAACCGCGACGGACCACGCCGCCGAGACGCCGCGCACCGAGCGGCTGCCCGAGGCCGAAGCCGAGCGGCTGTTCGACCGAGCGCTGCGGGGCGAGGCGACACCCGCCGACGAGGCCGACTTCGCGGCGCACCTCCTGATGGAGCTAGCCCGGATGAGCGCTGCCGACGGCCTCGTGATGCAGCTCCACGCCGGCTCGCTCCGCGACCACAACGACGCCCTCGCCGACAGGTACGGCCCCGACATGGGCGCGGACATCCCGCTCCGCACCGAGTGGACCCGCAACCTCCGGCCGCTCCTCGCCGCCTACGGCAACAGCGAGCGGTTCCGGCTCATCGTCTTCACGCTCGACGAGAGCACCTACGCCCGCGAACTCGCCCCGCTCGCCGGGCACTACCCCGCGCTGCTCCTCGGTCCGCCGTGGTGGTTCCACGACTCGGTCGAGGGCATGCGCCGCTTCCGCGAGCGGACCACCGAGACCGCCGGGTTCTTCAACACCGCCGGGTTCAACGATGACACCCGCGCCTTCTGCTCGATTCCGGCCCGCCACGACCTCGCCCGGCGCGTAGACGCCAACTACCTCGGCGGCCTCGTCGCCCGGCACCAACTCTCCGCTGCTGAGGCGCGCGACATCGCCACCGCGCTTACCGTCGAGCTGCCCCGGCGGGCGTACCGGCTCGGTACGATGGAGCAGGAGGGCGTCGCGGTGCATCGGTCGTGATCGATCAGACCAGCTGCACTCAGTTTCCCGCGCTTCAGCCCCGCGCAGCAGCAAGATGCTGTTGTCGCTCTCGCGTACCTTGAAGTGCCACGACGCTCCGACGCAAACGCCGACCTCCTGAGCTGATGAACCGATGCGCGTTCGCCTTGCTCCTCGCCGCGCTCGGCGGTGCGGCGGGCTGCGCGCCGTCCGAGGAGGGTTCGCTCTCGTGGCGCGGCGTGGACCGCCTCATCGAGCGGGACTTCCCCGACGTCGAGTCCATCTCAGCCGACAGCCTCGCGGCGTGGCTCGGCGACGCGGGGCGCGTCCCGCCGGTGCTCGTGGACGTGCGCGAGGCGGAGGAATACGCCGTGAGCCACCTCCCCGGTGCCGTCCGCATCGACCCTGACGCTCCCGCCAGCGCGCTGCGCGACACGCTCGGGCGCTTCGGCCCCGGCCGGGCTGTGGTGCTGTACTGCTCGGTCGGCTACCGGTCGGCGCGCCTCGCCGCGCGCTTCGGCACGGCGGACCGGCCGGTACAGAACCTCGACGGCTCCATCTTCCGGTGGGCCAACGAAGGCCGACCGGTCGTCCGCGACGGAGAATCGGTGCGCGAGGTGCATCCCTACGATGCCGTGTGGGGCCGCCTGCTGTCCCGCGACCTCCGCGCGAGGTAGCCGCCTCGGCCAGTCCACTTCTTGAAGGCCGACTTGGACTCGCGGAGCGGCGTCCCTGCCGCAGCCTCGCCATCGCTGGGCTAGCGGGCGATTTCTAAGTCGCCGGCCCGCGCGAGTCCTTCGGAGACTCAGGCAGGGGGGCGGCGTAGAACCGCTCTGCTTTGCCTATCCTGCCACGCCGCCTGTGCCCTACGCCCTGCCCGGCCTCGCCTGCTCGTTCCTCTTCGTCGCTGCTCTCGCCGCGCTCGGGTGCAGCAGCGAGCCGGGTGCTGAACCGCGCCTCGCCCCGATACCCGCGTCGGCTCCGGCCGACTCAGCCACGTTTGCGCAGGCCGAAGCACTGCTGGACGAGGGGCGTCCGTGGCGTGCCGCGCGGCTGCTCGAACCGGTCACCGCCGACGCCCTCACGCCGTCGCAGCGGCTCATCGTCGCGCGTGCCGAGGGCGGACGGGGGCGCTGGGGCGCGGTGAGCGACGTGCTCAGCGACGCTGCAGGGCTCGGTTCGCTGGACGGTGGCCTGGGGCTATACCTGCTCGCACGCGCCCGCGACGCGGAGGAACAGGCCGCCGAGGCCGCCGATCTGTACGAGCGATTTCTCACAGCCGATTCCACGGCTCGCTTCGCCAACGAGCGCGCGGCGGCTGCGCTCCGGCTCGGTCTTGTCCTCTTGCGCGCGGGCCAAGAGGCACAGGGGCGGGCCGTGCTGAGCGAGGTGGAGGCGGCCATGGGACCGGCAGGGAGGTGGGTGGACGTGCTGGCGGCCGAAGCGCTCGCCGCCGCCGGACAGGGTGCCGCTGCCGACGCGCTCGCGCGTCAGTACGCGAGCGGGCTACTCGGTCTCCGTGCGCGGCGAGCCCACGTCGAGGCTGCCCGAGCCGCCGGAGACCTCGGCCGGGCGCGGTCGCTCGCCCGGTCGGGCCGTGCCGGGGCGCAGTCAAACGGTACGCGCGCCGAGTTCGAGGTGCTGGACGGCCGGCTCGCGCTTGAGGCTGGAGACGCCGCCGCCGGACGGTCTGCGCTCCGCCGAGCGGTTGCGCTCGACGCGGCGGGCGAGCACGGACAGGCCGCTGCCGCGCTGCTCCGCGAAGGGGCGATGACGCCTGCCGACCGCTTGGCCTCGGCACGCGTCTATGCCGGGCTCGGCCTCCACGCAGAAGCCGCCGCTGACTTTCGCGCGTGGCTCAGCAGCGGCACCGGACCGGAGGCGCAGCGCCGGGACGTGCGCCTCGAGCTTGCCGACGTGCTCGTGAAGGGGCAGCAGTACGAGGAGGCGCTCACCGTGCTCGAACCGCTCGGCGACCTCCGGGCCGCGCGCGACCTCCGCGCGAGCGCACTCAGCCGCGCGGGAAACACGGAGGAGGCCGCCGCGGTCTACCGCCGCCTCGCCGGTGAGCAGCGCGGGACGGACGACGGGGCCGCCGCACTCTATTTTGCCGCCGACGCCCATCAGCAGGGGGGCGATGCCGACGCCGCGCGCCCGCTTTACCGCGAGGTCGTCGCCGACTACCCCGGCACCCGCTGGGCTGGACTGGCGACGATGCGGCTCGCGGGCGTGGCCTTTCTCGACGGCGATTACGACGAGGCCGGCGCGCTCTGGGACCGCTACCGCGCGCAGTCGCCGACGGGCGAGTTCGCGCTGCAATCGGTCTACTGGGCGGGCCGCGCGCGGGCTGAGAGGGGCGACGAGGCCGCCGCCGACCGCCTCTTCCGCGAGGTCCGCCGCCGCGCCCGCGACTCGTACTACGCGCTCCTTGCGAGCGAGCGCCTCGGCGAACCGTTCTGGCCGCTCCCGATGTCCGCCGCGCCCCCGCGCGACGAAGCCGCCGGGCGCACCGTCGCCGGCTGGATGGCTCCCGTCGACCGCCTCCGGGAGGCTGGCTTCTACGACGCGGCCTCCGCCGAAGCCGACCGCCTCGCGGAGCGCGGAGGCCGCCGCGCCGTCCGCTACGCCCTCGCCGAGGCACTCATTGAGCGCGGCTATGCGCAGCGCGCGATCCGCATCGGGCTCGGGCTGGGCGGCGGGACGAACGAGCGCCGCCTCCGCATCCTCTATCCCTACCCCTACCGCGACATCCTCCGCGCCGAGGCCGCCGCTCGCGGGTTCGAGAGCGACATCGCTGCCGCGCTCGTGCGGCAGGAGAGCATGTTCGAGGCACGCATCACCTCGCACGTCGGCGCGCGCGGGCTGATGCAGATCATGCCCGCCACCGGGGCCGCCCTCGCCCGGTCCGCAGGCATCGAGGACTGGAACGCCGACGACCTCTACCAGCCCGAAGTCGCCGCCTTCCTCGGCACGGACTACCTCGCCGAAGGGCTGCGCGACTACGACGGGTCGCTCCCCGCCGTCTTTGCCGCCTACAACGCCGGGCCGCACCAGGTCGATCAGTGGAAGACGTTCCCCGAGTTCGAGGCCGACGCCGAACTGTTCACCGAGCGCATTCCATTTTCCGAGACGCGCGACTACGTGAAAAAGCTGACGCGCAACCGCGCGGTCTACCGAGGGCTGTACCCTGGCAGCCGCGCCGACTGACGCGCACCGCATCGTGGCGAGGTGCAGAGGCTGAGAAACTGCTTGGGGAAGGAGCGCGAAGCCGAGGCCGAGCGAGGCCGACCGCCGCAGCGCTTGGCCAGAGCCGGTCACAGGCCTCGACGGCGGCCTCTCGGCACGACGCCCCGGACGCAGATCGAAGCGTCCGGGGCGTCGTTTTTTCGTACGTCCTCTTGCTACCGCACCAGTACCATCGTGCGCGTGGCGAGAAAGTCGCCCGCGCGCAGCGTGACCACGTAGAGGCCGCTGGCCGCACCGCGCGCCTCCCACGTCGCCTCGTGGGCACCGGCAGGCATCGGGCCGCGCACGAGCGTGGCGACGCGCCGGCCGGTGGCGTCGTAGACGTCCAGGGAGACATCGGCAGCGGCGGCGAGGTCGAACGCCACGGAGGTCCGCCCGGCGAAGGGGTTGGGGTAGGTGCTCCGCAGCGCGAACGTGGCGGGCAGGCCCGCCTCCGACTCGTTCGACACGGCCTGGCCCGACACGTCGAGGACGGCACCCGCTTCGGTCCACACGACGCGGGCCAACTCGCCCGCCTCGGTGCGCAGCGCGACCGTGTCGCCGGGGCGCGCCCCTTCGTCGGCTTCGGTCGCCGGGTCGTCGCCGTAGAGCGCCATGAGCCCGATCGCGCCGTCGGTCTGGACCGTGAACGCCCCGCTGACGACGCCGTCGGGGTCGACGGCGGTGACGAGGGTGCCGGCGGCGAGCCCGGCGAGGCCCTGTCCCCAGACGCTCATCCACGCGGGCGACGGCGTCACGCCCGCCTCGCGCTCAGCCGCCACGAGGGCACCCATCGGAACGCCCTCGAAGGGGTGCGTGGCTGCCACCAGCGGGTAGTCGAGCCGGACGGGGGCGGAGGTGTGGGCGAGATAGCCCATGCCGGGCCGCACGGTGCCGAGCGTCTGGAACGCAGCGGGCACGCCGGGGGCGTAGGCCACGCCGGTGCTGTGGAAGCTCTGGACGCTCTCCGATGCGCCTGCGATGCTCGAAAACGCGTGGTCGGCGAGGTCGACGAAGCCGGGGAGGTAGGCGACCGCGCTCAGACCGGCGTCGAGGTCGAGCCCGTTCACTGGCACCGGCTCGCCCTCCATCGGAAGCAGGTGGCCGGTGCGCATCTTCACCCAGATCGCCTCGCCGGGCCGGAGGCTGAGGCCCGCCCCCGAGAGGTCCGCCGCGTCGTAGCTCGTCCAGCCCTCGCTCCCGAGCATGCGCACGGCCTCTACGTCTTCCCAGACCGCAGCCAACACGGCTTCGAGCGCGGGGTCCGGCAGGTCGACGTTCCACGAGACGAGGTTCCACCCTTCGGCAAGCGCCATCATGCCCGAGCCTTCGACCACGATCGCGAGGGGGACCTCGAAGCGCGGCCGCTGCTGGTCGTTCGTGACGACCACGAGCGTGCGCGTGAAGAGGCCCGGTTCGGCGGTGCTCGCGTCTACCGTGACGGCAATCTCGGTCTCGGTGCCGGGCTCGACCTGACCGTTGGGCGCGTCCACGCTGACGACGATCCCGGAGGTGTCCAGGCTGAGGGCGCGGATCAGGGGTACGGAGGGGGTGCCCACGCCGGTGTAGTCGGGGAACGGACCCCAGTCACCCGTCTCGCCGGTGATGCTCAAGAACGCACGCCCTTCGAAATCGCCGGTCCCGAAGGAGTCGATGCCCGCCGGGAAGCTGACGCCCGCGTAGCCCACGACGATGAAGACATCGGACCCCGCTGCGAGTTCGACGGCAGCTCCGAGCGGCACGGCGACAAAGTCGTCCGAGATCTCGTCGATGACCGTGGTGGCGGTAGCGAGCCGTACGCCCGCTGTGGGCTCGTTCGGGTCTGCGACTTCGTAGATGTCGACCGAGAGCGTGAGCGGGTCGAAGGTCGAGTCCGGCGGGGGATCTTCTCCGTGATGGTCGAACGGGATCGTCGAGGCGAAGACGCGGACGGCGTTGAGCGCGAACGCGCGGTCGGTGGAGAAGCGCTGCGCGAGAAAGAAGGGTGCGCCGACCTCGCCCGTGCCCAAGAGGTTGTCCGGGAGCGCGCTGCCGTCGTCGTAGAAAAGGGAGTCCAGCACGCTGTCGTCCCCTCCCGGGAACCCGTCGCTGTTCTCTATGAGGACGCCGTACGACAGCACGCCGTCGCCCGCGTTGGCAATCGTGACCGGGAGCGATGCAGCGTCCCCCGGCAGCAGCGTCGCCGCGAGCGAGTCCGGCCGCACACTGGCCACGGGCGCGGCCACGGCCGTAGCCGTCACGGCCACGCTGGCCTCACCGACATCGGCGAGGACCGTCAGCGTGCCCGTGAACGGGCCGGGCGCGCTCGGAGCGAAGCGGACGGCGAACGGGACTTCCGAGCCGGGCGTGAGGACCGTGCCCACCGGCAGCCCAAACGCTTCAAGCTCCGGGTCGGTGCTGCGCGAGCCGGTGATGGTGAGCGGGGCCGTTCCCCCGTTGATGACCGTGATCGTCACGCCGCCCGCGCTGCCCACGAATACCTCGCCGATGTCCACGGTCTCCTGGCTCAGGGCGACGATGCCCTCACCGGTGACCGTGAGGGTGACCGGCACGGTGAAGAACGTGCCCGTGGCGACGTCCACGATCTCGACGTTGCGCTGGTACGTGCCGGCGAAGAGCCGCGCGGCGTCGAGGTCGAGCGCGAGGGCGGTGTCGGCAGCCGGGGCGAGCGTGCCCGAGGCGGGGGTCACTGTCAGGAAGCCGCCGCTCGTGCCCGTGCCGCTGAGCGCGCGGATCAGGAACGGAGCGGCTCCGTGGCCCGTGAGGTCGCCGATACCGACCCAAGAGTCGGGGTCGCCGGTGACGCTGGCGAAGGCGCGTCCCGCAGCGTCGTCGCTGCCCTCCGCGTCGAAGCCGGCGGGAAAGGGCGGTCCGACGACTTCGAGAACGACGAAGAAGTCCTCGCCTGCGCCGAAGGTCAGGCTGCCGTCGAGCGGGATCTCAGCGAACCCTTCGAAGCCGGCCTGGAAGCCGGTCTCCGTAGACCCAAGCAGCATGCCCGCGCGCGGCTCGTCCGGGTCGGGCGCGTCGTAGATCTCGACCGACACCGAGAGGTCCGTCGCGCCCGAATCGACGTAGTCGAACGTGCTGGTGGTGAGGTACGCGCGGAGGCCGTCGAGGGTGAACGCGCCCGTCGGGCTGAAGCGCTGAGCGACGAAGAGAACCGTATTCTGCTCGCCGGTGCCGAGAAAGTTGTCGGGAACGCTGTCGCCGTTGTCGTAGAAGATCGAGTCCGTCGCGACCCCACGGAGGGCGTCCGGCGCGGTGCCGCCCGGGAGCGCCCCACGAGCCGCGCCCAGGCGGATCGGCGAACGGACGGCCTCACGCGTCGCGGGTGGGGCGAGGCGCAGGGCCGTCCCCGTTCGGGGCTGGACGAAACCCGCAGGCCTCGGCGGCGGTGGCTCGGTGATGCGGACGAAGAAGCTGGCCTCGTCGGAGCCGGTGTTGGTTAGCGTGAGCGAGGCGGTCGCCGTCTCGCCCGCCTCGACGGTGCGTTCGACCGAGGCGGGACTGGCGACAAGCTGGGCCGCAGCGCTGGGGAGAAGGGCCAGGAAGGAGAAAAGCGCACAGAGGTGCACGAAGGAAGTGCGTAGACGTGGACTCATGACAGGATGGGAACAGGTGAGAAGAGAGCGGTAAGCGCTGCGTCCAGACCGGATACACGCTTCTACCATGCAGTGACTAATACCAGTTCTTCAGGATAGTGTCTCACCTACACGAGGTCGTCCCCGCGCAGGCGGGGACCCATGCACCCCCCTACGTGAAGCGCCGCCGCCTGATGGATGCCCGCCTGCGCGGGCATGACATGAGAGTGAGGCAACAATCCTCAGAGGTGGTATAACTGCGTAGACGAACAGCCCGCGGCGGCACCTACGCGGCGCGCACAGCGCCGCCAGGCCACCCCCAGGCTCGCCGTCCCAGGCTCGCGTCGGGTTGCCGCTATAGCTGGCGGAGGTAGCTCACCTTGAACACGCCCTGCTGCTCCGACCGGTACGCGTCCGGCTGCGCCATGCGCTCGGCCGTCGGGACGTAGAACCGCGCGTCGTTCACGACGAGGTAGACGAACGACAGTGGGGCGAACTCCCACGACACCCTCGCGTTGAGCGAGGCGAGGTCCGCGAGCGAGTTGTACTGCCAGAACGCCGTCGCCTGAAGCCGCGGCGAGAGCGCCACGCGAACGTCGGCCCCGACGAGGTGGCTCTGGACGTCGAGGCCGTCCACGCCCAAGCCGCGCCCGTCGTTGAGTTCGTAGCGCAGGGCGAGGGTGAGGCGCGGCGACGGAGCCGCGCTCGCCGCAGCCTCCACGGTCGTGAGGCGGCCGTCGAAGTAGCCGCCGGTCGAGGCCGAAACCGACCCGGTGAGGCGGCGCGAAGGGTCCGACGAGAGGGCCCCGCTGAACTGGACGTACCGGTAGGACCCGGCTGCCAGTTCGGCCCCGAGGGGTCGGAAGAAAGCGGCCTCCCCGGCGTCGAGCTCCTGCCAGGAGGGGCGCACCGAAGCGGTCGCCCGTGCCCCGCTCTGGAAGGCGACGGAGATCGGCGTCACGCGGAGGTCGGCCTGGAGGAAGGCACCGTCGCTCGGACGGTGGTAGACGAACGAAGAGACCGACGGGGCGAGCGCGCGGACCGAGGCCGGGAGCCAGCCGGGCCTGAGGTCGAGCGTGACGGCGGGGCTGTTGAGCAGGATGTCGCGGCGGAAGATGAACCCCGTCGCCGCCTCGTAGTCGGCCGTTGCGAGGTCCTGGATGAACCCGACGTAGCCCCAGCTCGCCTCGTTGCGCGCCCAGAGGTAGTGGGCAAACCCTTCGCCCCCGTCCCCGCTCGTCGCCGAGGCCGAGACAAACCCGGTCACCGCGGCCGTCCGGCCGATCCGGGCGTAGCCGTCGAGCGCGGCGACGGTGTTGGTCCGGCCCGGCACGCCCTAGAACGCCGGCCCCTCGCCGAGCGCCTCGTCATGCCGCGTCACGAGCATCCCGCCGACCCGGTTCTCGGCCCCGACGTTCAGGCTCGCGCGCCCGACGCCGAACCACGCCGCCGGAATCCCTTCGGCGGAGCGCTGGCGGACCCCGAGCGCGCCGGCCTGCCCCCACGACCCGCTCGACACGAGCCGCGCGCCGCCGTCAATCCCGACCGGACGCCCGGCGTCGAGCCCGATCCGGCGGGAGTAGAACGGGGTGAAGAGGCTGTACCCGACGTCGAACACGTCCGCGCTTTCGAGAAAGAACGCCCGGCGCTCGGGAAAGAAGACGGAGAACCGCGAGAGGTTCACGACCTGCTGGTCGGCGTCGGCCTGGGCGAAGTCGGTGTTGACGGTGAGGTCGAGGACGGTCTGCGGCGTCACGGCCCACTTGAGGTCGCCGCCGAGCTGTGCGCCCGCGTCGTCCAAGAGCGGGTCGTCGCCGGCTCGGTCCGTCTCGCCGAGCACGTAGGGCTGGACGCGGAGGTTGCGGCCGGGCGGCGGCGGCTCGACGCCGGTGAGGGTCCCCGCGTAGGCGAGGTGGTACGGGGTGAACTGGCGGGGCCACGGGCTCCACGCGTGGAGTTCGCGGCTCCGGCGGAGGTTGCGCGAGAGCTGAAGCCCCCACGCCTGCGCGCCGGCCGCGCCGGGGTAGCGCAGGGTCGCCCACGGAATCTCGATCTCCGCCACCCAGCCCGCGCCGGTGCGGGTGGTGCGGGCATTCCAGACGCCGTCCCAGTCGAGGTTCTGGTCCACGCCGTCACGGGCCTGGAGGTCGCGGAGCGCGCCGTAGGGGGAGACCTCAAAGACGACCGCGTTGCGGCGGTCGCCGAACGGGTCGAGCACGACCGAGAAGTGGTCGTTGTCGAAGTAGTCGAAGTCGCGGCGGAGGTCGCGGACGCGGAGGTCTCGCGTGCCCACCGTGTCGCGCAGGACGGCTCCGAGGTAGAGCGCTCGGCCGTCGAAGGCAACGCGGACCTCGGTGGCGAGGCCGGCCGCCGCGCCGGCGTCGGGTTCCACCTGGCGGAACCGGCCTGCGACCGGAACGCTCGCCCAGGCCGGCTCGTCGAGCCGGCCGTCGAGACGGATGGACCCGTCGGCCACCCGAACCGCACGGGCGGTAGGGCGCTCGTCCTCAGCGGGGCGCGCGGTCTGCGCAGCGCCCGGAATGGAGAGCGCGAGCGCGAGCAGCGCCGCGGGGCCGAGCCGGGTCATGGCGGGTCCTCCAGGCGGGCACCGAGGAGCTGGTAGCGCACGCCGCCCGAGGCCCCGGCAGCCAGCGCGAAGGTGCCCCGGACGGCGACGGGGTCGTACGTGAACCGGACGGGCTCATCGGCGAACACCTCGACCGTCGAGGCCGGGCTGCCCGGCGCGCCGCTCGGGACGTGAAAGGCGCAGCCGGCGGGGTGGGGGGAGAGCAGGAACCGGCGGTGGTCCCGGCGCTGCTCCAGCGGGTACATGAATCCCGTGAGCCGGATCGGCTGAGCGTCGAGCCGGCGCAGCGTGTCAGGCAGTACCGGCGACGGGCCGTCCAGGCCCTCAGCCTGCATCAGCAGGTGCCACGGCGTGTCCGGCGGCAGCGCGTGCTCGCGCACAGGGCTCCACGTCAGCAGCGCGAGCGCCGCGCCGGCGGCGAGGAGCCAGCGCCAGGGGATCTGGTCCGGGCGGAGGCTCATGGGCTCACCGCTTGAACTCGACCACGAGAAACTCGGCGACCGTGTCCCCTGCGTTCTCGACGGTGTGGTCGCCGGGACCGTGGGTGTGGGCCTCGCCAGCCTCGAACCGCTGCTCGCGCGTCCCGTCCGGGCCCGTGAACTCGACGGTGTAGCCGCTGAGCGCGTAGACGGCGCGGGCGAAGCCCTGGTGCGGCGGGAGCGAGGCCCCCGGCTGGAGGGTGACGCGGTGGACTTCGGCGAAGTCGTCGTCGAAGAGGATTTCGTCCGTGACGCCCTCGCCCACGTCGGGTAGCTCGGTGTCGCCCTCAGCCTCGGCTTCGGGAAGTGCGCCGCGCCGCTCGAAGACGACGAACGCGCCCGGGGCCTCGCTCTCGTTCGCGACCGAGTGAACGCCCGCGTCGTGGCGGTGGACCTCGCCGGCGGTGAACGACCGGGCCTCGCGCTCGCCGCCGGTGGCGAAGACGAGAGCCGGGAGGTCGCCGAGGGCGTAGACCACGCGCTCGCCGCCCTCGTGCGGCGGGAGCGAATCGCCCGGGGCGAGGGTCACGCGGTGAACGTGGATCGGGTCGTCGGCGAGCAGGCTCTCGACCGACGCGCTGCCGAGGGCGGAGAGATCGTCCGGCACAGTGGCCGCTATGTCAGTTCCAGAGTCGGGCGCGGGCGTGTCCGGCGCGTCCGCGCAGCCGATGAAGAGGGCGAGCGAGAGAAGGGGGGCGTAGCGCATGGGTGTTGCGAGGTTAGTGAGTGGTGATGCGGCGAAGGCCGGGGGCTGCACAGGCAGCGAGAGTCAGTGCCAGTACTGCGATGCCACCCAGCGGCCAGAGCGCGCGTGTGGCAACCGCGCCCGGTTCGACAAAGGCGAAGCGGGGCATGGCCTCGTAGTCGGAGGCCGTAAGCGCGACGCGCTGGTAGGCCCGGGGTGCGAAGAAGTCGCGGTGGGCGGCGTGGAAGTCCTCGACCTGCCGGAGGTAGGCGGCGTGACGGGCGTGGTCGGTTCCGGCGACCGCAGCGAGGGTGTTCTGCAAGAGCGCGGCCGGGGAGAGAAGAGCGAGGCCGTTCGCCAGCCGCTCCTGCGCGGCGAGCGCGTCGTCGTACCGGCGGAGGAGTGGGGCGAGGGTGTCTTGCATGGCTCCCTGGCGGGCGGTGTAGTACAGCGGGAAGTCGTACTGCATCGGATCGAGGTCGGCGGGCTGCGCGCCGGGGTTGGCGTCGTAGTAGGCCGTCAGCAGCTCGCCCCCGCGCGCGGCGAACCGCGTGTCAGCCTCCCGGTGCGCCTCGATGAGATGGGTCCGCGAGGGCACCGGCTCCAGCGCGCCCGAGGCCGCCCCGATCAGGCCGGGAACCACGACGACCACCGCGACCCAGACCGCTGCGAGCACGAGCGCGTTCGTCGCCGAAGGCCATCCCCGCGTAGCTACCCACACCGCGAGCGCCGTCCAGACCGCCGCGTAGGCCGCGACAGCGAGCAGGGCCAGGGCAAGTCCGCCCGGCGCGGCTCCGAGGTCAGCGCCGAAGAGTGCCAGCCCGAGCGCCGACGCCGCCCACGCCACGCCGGCGACGAGGGCCCACCGCAGCCCCGCTTTCGCCCAGACGAGCGTGCCCGGACGGACCGGCTGCGACAGCACCAACCCGAGCGTCTCCCGCTCGCGCTCGCCCGAGGCAATGTCGAACAGCAGCACCAGGAGCACGAGCGGGAGCACGACCACGAGCGCGAAGGCCGTGTCGAACCGGCCGGTGACGTACGCCTGCGGGTTGCCTAGCTCCTCCGCCGATTTCGTGTGTGTCGAGGCGAGGGTCTTGCCGGAGACGTAGAGCGCATACGGGGCCACGTCGCTCTGCCCGACGGCGAGCGGGGCCAGCGGGCCGGGCGGGAGCGTCGCGTACCGGCCGTAGAACATCCCGATGTTGGCCGCGCTCGACGGGTCCGGCCACTCGCCGTCCGGCGCAGCGGCGCGGCGGGCCAGGTCGCCGTAGGTCTCGGCTTCGTACGCCTCGGCCTCAGCTAGCGTCTGGTGCTGGAAGTCGGCCCACCGGCCGCCGTTGGATGCACCGAAGACGATGGAGACGGCGAGGAGCGCGAGGGCGATCCACGTCGCAGGAGCACGGCGCAGGAGCCGCCACTCGTGAGCGAGAACGGTCCGGATCATGGCGGAGTGAGGTCTACAGGAAGCGAGGGCGACGGGCTGCGGCGACGGCCGCGACTAGGCCGCCGAGCGCCCACAGCGCGAGGAGGCCGAGCGGGAGTGCCTGCCGCTGAGCAGCCCAGCCTGCTGAGGGCGGGACATAGGCGAACCGGTCCAGCGAGGCCCAGAAGTCGCGCCCGCGCGTGTTGCGGTTGAACACCGGGTCGGTCAGCGTCGCCAGGTCGGCGTTGAGCACCTCGACGAAGTCCCGGCGGTAGGTCTCGGCGGCCTCGGCGAAGTGGCGGTGCGCAGCGAAATCGGTCCCGGCCAGCCCCATCGAGGTGGCGCGGACCGCCATCAGCGGCGTGACGAGGCCGGCGAGGGCCTGCACCCGGTTCTGGCGCTCGACCTGCGCCCAGAGCGCGCCGTAGTGCTTTTCGTAGACCTGGTTGCCGTATGCCTCGCTCGCCTGGAGCGCGATGCCGGAGAAGTTGACCGGCAGGTCTTCGATAGCCGAGACGCCGTAGTCTTCCATCGTCTCCTGGAGCAGCCGCTCGGCGCGCTCGTCGGACGGATCGTGCCCGTCGATGCCGTCGGCGAGATCGTCACCCACGGCCGTCCAAAAGGCGGTCGTGGACGGCGTCGGATAGGCGGTCCGGGCGGCGTCGGTCGCTACGCGGGGGAGGACGAGGACGGCGAGCGCCCAGAAAGCGAGCAGCCCGACGAGCGCCCCGCGCCCCGTCCGCGACCGAGCACTCGCGGCCAGGGCGACGCCGACGAACGCGGCGAGGTAGAGGCCGTAGGCGAGCGCGAGGAGCGCAAACCGCGCCAGCCCGTCGCCGAGTGCCGCGCTCCCCGAGGCGAGCAGGAGCGCCCCTGCGCCGACTACGACGGCAGGGACGAGCACGACGGCCAGCGCCTGCGCCACGCCGAGCGCCTTGCCGAGCGCGAGGTCGCGGGGGCGGACGCCCTGGGCGAGCGCCTGCCGGAGCGTCCCCCGCTCGCGCTCCGACGCAAACGCGCCGAAGGCCAGCAGCACGATCACGAGCGGGAGAAGCACCTGGAGTACCGTCGCCGCCGTCACCTGCCCGAGCCGGCCCACGCCCGCCGCGTCGCGGGCCGGGCGGAAGGCGAACTCGTTCTGGTAGTGGGCCTCCAGCCAGACAGCCAGCCCGGTGTAGGGCGTCACGCCCGGCTCGGCGAAGGCGAGCGCCGAGGCTGGCCGGTAGGTGTAGAGCGCGAAGTGCGCGGCCGAGTGCGGGTTCTTGCTTCCCTGCTCGACCCACTGCGTCCACGAGGCTTCTTCGGCTCGCTCCGCCTCGGCGCGGACGCTACGGGACTCCAGCACGCCGAGCGCGAGGGCAACGAGGAGCAGGCCCCCGACCAGGCCCGCGGCCAGCCGGTACCGGCCGTCGCGGGTCATCTCGGTGCGCTCTTTGCCAGCGATGCGTCGAATCATGGGTCCAGAAGGTTGAGACGTCAGAGCGTCACGCCGCAACGGAAGGCGCACGGCGGCGGGTGGAGCGCCAGGAAGCTGCTCCCGCCCGACTCGTAGAAGAACTCGCCGGTGAGGTTGGTCGCGCTGAGTGGGGCGCGGACGGTGCCTTCGGGCGTGCCCGTCTGGGCGAGAGCGGTCGCGGTCGCAACGAGCGTGGCGAGGAGAAGCAAGCGCATGGCGGCCTGAGGGTTGGGGTGAAGTCAGAGCGCGGAGTCAGGGTGGGCGTAGCTCCGTCCGGCGGCGAAGGCGAGTAGAAGGCTCGCGAGGGCCAGCACAGCCAGCGGACCTGCGAGGCGGCCAAGGAGGTCGGCGGTCGATTCCTCGGGCGCGTCGAGCGTCGGGAGCGCGTCAAGGTCGGCCGGGCGTAGCGGGCGGCGCTCAAAGTACTGAGGTGCGAAGCGGTCCGCCCACGCCCTGTGGAACGCCTCCGTCTGGGCCTCGAAGGCGGCGTAGCGGGCGTGCCCGGTCCCGGCGACGTCGAGGAAGGCCTGCTGCGCGAGGACGGCCGGCGAGAGGGTGCCGAGCGCCCGGACGAACCGCTGCTGCCCGGCCTTCTGCTCGGCGAACCGCGCCTCGACCGGAGCCAGCGCTTCGACGATCCGCTCGTCCTGCGCGACGCGGAGCATAGCGTAGTCGGCCTCGTCCTCCTCGACCGCCGCCAGCTCCGGGTGGTCGTTGAAGTAGCGCGCGAGCGAGGCCGCCCCCTCGCGCTCGGCCAGGCCCGCCGCCGTCCGCCGCGCCGCCACGTAGTCCATCCGCGACGGAACCGGGTAGAGCGTGGTTGCGACGACATTGAGGACGGCCGGGACGACGACAACGAGCGCGAGCCAGCACGCCGCGAGGGCGAGGCCGCCGGTGACGGGCCGGCGAACCCGGCTGTCGACGAACGCGGCGAGCGCTAGCCAGAACCCGCCGTAGAGCACGACCACGAGGAGCCAGAGCGCCCAGCGCCCGGCCCCGCCCTCGGTCCCGCTCGCAAGCCAGACGGCCCCGGTCCCGAGGGCAGCGCACCCGAACAGCAGCGCCGCGCGGACGGTGAGCTTCCCCGCCGCCAGCGTCGTCAGGCGGACCGGGTGCGAGAGCACCATCCGCAAGAGGCCCGACTCTCGCTCGGTCGAGGTCAGCCCGAACGCGAGCGCGAGGACGAGGAGCGGGAAGAAAAACACAAACACGAACGCGAGGTCCAGGTGCCCGGCGAGCAGTTTCAGCGGGTGGTCGAGGGCCGCCGCGCCGCCCATCGCCTCGCGCCCGCCGATCGTTACGCGGAGGGCGGCGGGCTGGAGGTCGCTCTGCCCGACGGCGAACGCCGCCAGCGGCCCCGGCTCCAACGTCAGCACGCGGCCCTGCGCCGAGCCGATCACGTACGGGTGCCGCATCCCGAAGGCGACCGGCCCGCCGAGCGATTCTCCGTTGGCGACCGCCGTGGACTCGGCCGCGACGAGCCGCGCACGCACGCGCTCCAGGCTCTCGGCGTGGTCGGTGGCGTACGCCCCGACCAGGTCGCGCTGCTCCGACGTGTGCTGGATGCCGACGTATCCGGCGTACGCGATGAGCCCGAGCAGTAGCAGCGCCGTAAGGCCCGCCGCGCCTCCCGCGAGGAGGCGTTGGGTCTCGAAACGGAGAACGGTGGGCAGCATGGCTCAGGTGGCGCGCAGCCGACCGGCCGCGATGGGAAGAGCGACGAGCAGCGCGAGTGTCCAGACGCCAAGCACGCCCAGGCTCAGGCCGTACCGCCCAACCGCCCAGCGTGCGGAGGGCGTCGCGTACTCGAAGGGCGGGATTTCCTCCCACATCTCGCGCCCGACCGTGAAGCTCCAGCCGGCGTCCTCGTCGATCATGTCTTGGTTCAAGGCCTGGACGTAGTCGTAGCGGTAGGCCTCGGCGGCGTCGGCGAAGTGGCGGTGGTGGGCGTGGTCGCTCCCGGCCAGCCCCATCGAGACGAGCTGGACCGCGAGGAGCGGCGCGAAGACCGAGGCGGCCTGCGCGGTCCGTGTCTGCGTCTCGTAGCGCTCGCCGAGCGCCGCCAGCCGGGCGCGGAGGAGGTCGGTCTCGTCGCGCTCAGCCTCGAAGAGCGCCGTTCCCGAGACGCTCGCGGGGATCGCGTCCGGCGTATCGACGCCGTGCCGCTCCATCAGCCGCGCCTCGATGGCCGCGACGCGGTCGGGCCACGAGGGGAGCGTCGCGCGGTCGACGCGCGCCGAGTCCTGGAACGCCGTGAGCGTCGGCGTCGGGTAGAGGCCGTCGGCGGCGCTCACGGCTACGCGCGGGACGATGAAGCTCGTCACGAGCCAGAACCCGAGCAGCGCCACGAGCGCCGTCCGCGACGAGGATGCCCGCGCGCTCACGAGCAGCGCCAGCGCCAGGACGAGCACGAAGTAGGCGACGTAGACCCCCACGAGCATGGCCGCGCGGCCCAGGTTCGAGAGCGGCGCGCCCGGCCCCTCCAGGAGCGCCAGCGCCGCGACGCCGGCGACGGCCGCGGGCACGACCAGCAAGAGCAGCGGCGACGCCACGCCGAGCGCCTTGCCGAGCGCGAGCGTCCGCCGCGGGACGCCGAGGCTGAGAAGCTGGCGGAGCGTCCCGGCGTCACGCTCGCCCGCGAACGCGGAGAAGGCGAGCAGTATGATGAGGAGCGGGACGAGGAGTTGGAGCGTCGAGGCGGCGGTCAGGCTCCCGAGCCGCTGGACGGTCGTCGCGTCCTCGGCCGGGCGGAAGTCGGCGTCGGCCACGCGGTGCCCCTCCATGAACACCGACGTGCCCGTGTACGGCAGCACGCCGGGGTCGGCGGCCGTGAGCGGGGTCGTCGGCTTGAAGGCGTAGGCACCGAAGTGAGCCGCCGAGTGCTGGTTCTTCTCGCCCTGCCCGAGCCACACCTCGCGGTCGGCTGCCTGCGCCGCCGCGCGCTCGGCCTCGGCCGCGGCGTAGTGCGTCCACCCGGCGACGAGCGCGCCCACGAGGAGAGCCAGGACAATGCCGACGGCCCAGCGGAACCGGCCGTCGCGGAGCATCTCGGTGGCCTCTTTGCGTGCAATCGGGAGCGTCATGGGATCGGAGCTCAGGCGGGGGCCAGGGCCTCGCGGACGTGTCCGAGGTAAAGCGCTTCGAGGTCGGCCGTTCGTAGGGCTTCGCCCGCAACCTCCTCGCGGAGCCGACCGTCGACGAGCACCCCGACGCGGCGCGCGGTGTCCTTCACGCGGAAGAGGTCGTGCGTCGCCATCAGCACGGCGGCTCCGTCCTCGGCCAGCCGCCGGACGAGGCCCGAGAACTCGGCCGAGGCCGAGGGGTCGAGCCCGCTCGTCGGCTCGTCGAGCAGGAGCGCCTTCGCGCCCTTCGCCAGCGCGAGCGCGACGCCGACTTTCTGGCGCATTCCCTTCGAGTAGGTCCCAGCGCGGCGGGCGTGCGCCTCGCGCTGCAAGCCCGCCTGGTCGAGGAAGCCCGCCCGTTGGGCGTCGCTCAGTTCATGCCCAGCGAGCGCGGCGAAGTAGCCGAGGTTCTCGGCCCCCGAGAGCGAGGGATAGAGCGCGACCTGCTCGGGGAGGTAGGCCAGCCGCCGCTTCGTCTCCAGCGGCTCGGCTTGCACGTCGAGGCCGTCCACGAGCGCGGCCCCGGCGTCGGGGGCGAGGAAACCGAGGAACAGGTTGATCGTCGTCGTCTTCCCGGCCCCGTTCGGGCCGAGGAGGGCGTAGACCTCTCCTGCGTTTACCGCGAGGTCGAGCGCGGCGACCGCCGTCGCCGCGCCGAAGCGCTTGGTCAGGCCGCGGGCTTCGAGGATGGGATCGGACATGGGCGTAATCAGGCAAGGGTGAGGTCGGGCGCAGGCCGCTGGCTCATGCGGAGAAGTTGCGGGCCGCCTGCTCCCAGTCGACGACGGACCACCAACGCTCCACGTAGTCGGCGCGGCGGTTCTGGTAGCGCAGGTAGTAGGCGTGCTCCCACACGTCGACGCCCAGCACGGGCACGAAGCCGAGGGCGTGCGGCGGGACCTGCTCGGTCGTCTGGAGCACGCGCAGCCGCCCCGCGCCGTCGCGCACGAGCCAGGCCCACCCGCTTCCGAACACGCCGAGCGCGGCCTCGGTGAACTGGGCCTTGAAGGCCTGGAGCGACCCGAACTCCCGGCCGATGGCGTCGCGCAGGGGACCTGTCGGCATGCCGCCGCCGGGCCGCATCATCGGCCAGAAGAGGGCGTGGTTGAGGTAGCCGCCGCCGTTGTTCAAGACCGGAGCCTGCACCGCCTCGGGCAGCGCGCTCACGTCGCGGAGCAGGTCCACGAGCGGCCGCCGCCGGAGCGCGGGGTAGGGCTCCAGCGCAGCGTTCAGGTTGTTGGTGTAGCCCTGGTGGTGACGGCCGTGGTGCACCCGCATCGTCTCTGGGTCGATGGCCGCGTCGAGGGCGTCGGCGGCGTAGGGCAGGGGTGGGAGCGCGTACGGGTAGACAGCCGAGGCCTGCGGCGCAGCCGTCGCCAGGTCGAACGTCGTGCCGGGGCCGCCGGGGGCCGAGCGCCGGCCGCCCCCGGCGACGGAGCGCGCGCCGGTGCAGCCCGCGACCAACGCCGCCGCGGCCCCGACCGCGCCGCCGAGCATGAGCCGGAGCGCGCCGCGCCGAGGAAGCCGGGGGCGGTCCGCCGAGGGGAAAACGTCAGACATGAGCGTTGGGGAGGAGGGCATGGAAGGCATCGTGGAGAGCGTCGGGATCGAGCGTGCCGGCGGCACCGAGGACAGCGATCCGGCCCGTACCGGGCGTCCAGCCGTCGGGCCAGGCGTCGGCGAAGCGGTTGGCAAGCATCCGCCCGACGAGGTGGACCCGGAGGGGGCGGGCACTGTCGGCGACGGCCACGAGGCCTTTGGCGCGGACGACCTCCGCGGGCAGGTCGGCCAGCGTGCGCCGGAGCGAGGCGAGCGACGCGAAAGGCGTGTCGGCCTCGAACGTCCAGGTGTCGAAGGCGTCGAGATGCCGGGCCTCGGGACGGTCGCGGGCCGCGGGGTCGAGGAGGCCCGCGAGAATGTCGTCGTCCAGGTCGAGGAGCAGCGACGGGTCCAGGTCGTCGGCGTCGAGGAGCCGGGCCTTCGGGGCGAGTCCCCGGATCCAGTCCTCGGCCGCCCAGCGGGCCGGCTGTCCGTGGGTGCCGACCTTGCTCAGCACGACCACGCTGGCACCGCCGACCTGCGCCTCGGCGAGCGCTTCGGCCTCGGGCGACGGCCACGCGCCGACCTGCCCGACGTCGACCACGACCACGACGGCCGCGAGCCGGACGAGCGGCTGCATCCCGCCCGCTACGAGGGGGAGGACGATCCCGAGTGGGTCGGAGACGCCCGAGGCCTCGACGAGGATGTGCTCGGGGCGCACCTCGCGCGCGGTCAGCGCCACGACCGCGCTCACCAGGCCCGCCGAGAGCGAGCAGCACACGCACCCGCCTTCGAGCGCGAGGACCGTCGAACCGTCTGTGTCGAGCTCCGAGGCGTCGAGGTTGACCTGCCCGAAGTCGTTGACGATCAGGCCGAGGCGGCGGCCGCGCGCGGCGGCGCTCGCCGTGACCGCGTTGACGAGCGTCGTCTTGCCGGCCCCGAGGAAGCCGGTCACGACGGTGACGGGCACGGGATGCGTGGCGAGATCAGGCATGGGCGTGAGGGAGGCGGAGGTTGAGGACGTGTCCGGCCACGAGGGCGACCGAGCCGAGTACGGTGAGCGCGGTCTCGCCCGCTTCGCCGAGCCCCTCCCCCAATGTGACAGCCCCGACGAGCAGCGCGAGACCGCCGGCGAGCAGCAGCAGTACGATGGGCTGGCGGTGCCGCCGGTAGCCCGGCAGCGCAACCGCCAGCACGACGACCGCCAGCACGACGGTCAGTCCGACGTGGACGCGCTCGGAGGCCGCCCACGCGAGCGCGCCCGTGGCAACGAGGGGGAGGAGGAGGCAGTGGATGAGGCACAGCACCGAGAGCACAATGCCAGCCAGATCGAGACGAGGGCGCACGGAGGTCGAGAGCATGGGCTAGAGGGTCAGGGAAGGGAGGCGGGCGGAGGAAACGTGGCGTGCTCGGCGTGGCGGGCACCGTCCGCTATGAGGTTCTGGTTGAGGAAGGCTGCCGCCCCGAACCCTGCCGAGGCGGCCATCTGGACCGCTTGCATCGGGGTCGTCATGTCGCCGCAGGCCCACACGCCGGTCGCGCTCGTGCGCATGAATTCGTCGACCTGGACGTGGCCTAGCTCGGTACGCTCCAGTCCGAGCGCGTCGGGGAGCGGACCGCGCGGGCGCTGGTCCGGCTGGACGTAGACGGCGGTGGCCTCCAGCCGGCCGCCGTCTTCGAACACAACTGCCTGCACGCTCCGTCCTTCCACACCGAGCGCGGCGACGGGCCGCTCGTCCACGCGGATGCCGATCTCGGCGAGGTGTTGGCGCTCGTCGTCAGATACGCCGCCGGGTCCGCAGCAGAGCGTCACGCGGTCGGTCCAGCCGAGGAGGAGGCCTGCGAGGTGGGCACCCTTTTCGCCGGAGCCGAGCACGGCCGTCAGCCGCCCGCGCAACTCGTAGCCGTGGCAGTACGGGCAGTGGGCGACGGTCTCGCCCCACGCCTCGGCCACGCCGGGGATCTCGGGCAGGAGATCCTCGACGCCCGTCGCGAGGAGGAGACGCCGGGCCTCGAGCTCGGCCCCGTCCGCCAGCCGGACGCGAACGCTTTCTTCGCCGGCTTCGGCATGCACAGCCTCAGCCTGGACGAACCGAGCGCCGTAGCCTTCGGCCTGCTCCCGCCCGATCCGACGCAGCGTGTCGGGTGGGGCACTGTCGCGGGTGAACACGTTGTAGCTGTGCGCGGCGGGCGCATTCCGGCCCGGCCCGCCGTCCAGGACGACGACCGAGCGCCCGGCGCGGGCCAGGACGAGGGCAGCTTCGAGTCCAGCCGGACCCGCGCCAGCGATGAGAACGTCTGGGGTTGAATGCATGTCGCAGGTCGGAGTCAGGCGGCGTGGGCGAGGCGTTCGGCGGCGAGGCGCGCGCCGACGATGTTGCGGGCGACGGGGCCGAGCGCGAGTTCGGCGAGCGGGCCGGTGACGTAGAGGCCGTCGGCCCAGCGGAGTGCGGCGTCGGTGACGGGGTAGCCGCAGACGCTGCACCGAAGCCCGAGCGCTTCCACAGCGGCGTCCAGCCACGGCCCGCCCGGACGCTGCGCCTCGAAGCCCGTCGCGAGCACAACGAGATCGGCGGCGAGCGCACCCGGCGGCGCACCGAGGCGGAGCCGCACGAGGCCCGCCGGCCCGGTCTCGGCGTCGGCCACCTCGGCGATGCGGTGCGCCAGCCGACCCTCGGCGACGGCGTAGCCGAGGCGGCGCTGCACAGCCGGCGGCACCGAGCCGCGGTGCCGGGCGCGGTCGATGGTGGAGCGGCGCTGCACCGAGCACGGCTGCCGAGAAAAGGTCGCGAGGCGCTTCGGCCCCATCCACCCTGGGTCGCTGTCGAGGTGGTGGACGCGGGCCTCGTGCCGGGCCAGGAGCGTGACCGAGCCGGGCTGCCGATCTGCCAACGCGAGAGCCACCTGAACGGCCGAAATGCCGCCTCCCACTACAACGGCATGTCGCCATCCAGGCAGCGCCTCGCGCTGGAAGGTCTCATCGAAAAGGTGATGCACGGGGCCGCCCGCGGCGCGCAGCGCCCGCGCCCAGTCCGGCCAGCACGGCTGCTCGCTCAGCCCGAGCGCGAGCAGCACCCGCCGCGCCTCCAGCGTGCCGGCCTTCGTCTCCACCAGCCAGCCGCCCCCCGCACGCTGGAGCCCGCGTGCGCGCCCCCGCACGCGGAGCCCGCCGAGCCTGTGCTGCCGGACCACGCACCGCGCGTGGTGCTGGAAGAGCGCGTACGCCGGACGGTTGTAGGGCCGGGCGAACCGGGCCGCCGGCTGTCCGTCCGGCGTCTTCGCGAACCGCTTGAGCGCGTACGGGTCGAGGTCGAGGTGGTGGACGAGCGACGACCGCATGAAGTCCATGCCCACGTTCGCCGTCATCCCGTTCCACCGCGCCAGGGGCGTGGCGTGGGGGTCGAGCACGCGCACCCGGTCGCGCGGCCAGCCGAGGCGGCCGGTGAGTACGTGCGAGAGGTGCGTGCCGTGGACGCCCCCGCCGACGATGAGCCAGTCAAGCATAGGTCGTTTGGGTGAAAGGCGTCACTTCACCTGCCTCGCCTCGGTCATGCGGTAGAACAGGCCGTAGGGGTCATCGCGGAGCAGCTCCAGGCGGCCCTCGACGGGGATCGTGTCGTAGGTGAACCCCACCCCGCGCTCGGCCTTGACCTCGATGACCGAGTTCGGCCCGCCGGGGAGGTGGAAGAAGCACCCGTCGCCGGGGAAGGCGCTGATGAGGAAGTCGGTCTGCTCCTCCTCCAGCCCAAGCGGGATCATGTAGCCGCTGAGGCGGACGACGGTCCCGTCGAGTTCCTCGACCTCCGGGGGAAACGTCGGCAGCCAACGCACCCCCTCGGGCGTCTCGGTCTGCTGGAAGTCCGCCTGCATCAGCAGTTGCCAGGTCGGGTCGTCCGGCTGGAGAAGCGGGGCGTCCCATCCCCCGTTGACGACGCGGCCCGTCGCCGTCGCGGACCCCTGTGCGGTTTCGCTGGCCCAGCCCGGCCCGACGCCGGTGAACCACGCGGCAAAGAAGAGAGCGGCCAGCGCCAGCGCGTAGCCGACCGGCTGTAGGATCGAGGAGAAGAGAGGCATACGGAAGCTCCAGTGGTTGAGGAGAGAGTCAGCCCCGCGCCAGGGTGCGGGCGATGTCGGTGCGGTAGGCCTGGTAGGCCGGCACGAGCGCCGCCACGACGCCGGCCGCGAGCGCGAGCGCGACGACGAGGAACTCGCCGGGAACGAAGGCGAAGCCGCCCAGGTCGAGGCCCTGCGCGCGCTCGACGGCTCCGCCCAGGCCCGCCGCCGCGAGGTGGCCGAGCACGAGGCCCAGCAGCGTCCCGAGGCCGGCCAGCAGTAGGCCTTCGAGCAGGACGTGCGCCATCAGCTTACGCCGCGACGCCCCCAGCGTTCGCATCATCGCCAGGTCGTAGCGCCGGTCTTTGAGCGCGTTCAGGAGCGCCACGAAGACGCTCAGCACGGCCACGAAGATGAGTACGAGCCCGAAGGCCCGGACCGCGCCGAAGCCGACGCCGAGGAGGTCGAACAGGCGCGCGGTCTCGAACGCCGGGGCGGCGGCCTGGAGGTCGGTCTGCGTGTTGACGTAGCGCGGGAACGAGAGGGCCGCCAGCGGCGAGGCGTAGCGGATCAGGACGGCGGTGTACTCCTGGGCCGGGGCCTCCGGGGTCTGCCCAGCGAAGCCGGTCGGGCCCGGCGGTCCGGGCACGGTGCCGGCCGGAGGTGAGGCGGCCCGGACTTCGGCGGGTTCGTCTTCGTGCGCATGTTCATCATCGTGCGCATGATCCTCGTCGTGGGCGTGCTCCTCGTCGTGCCCATGCTCCTCGTCGTGGGCGTGCTCCGCCTCGTCGTCATGGGCGTGTTCGCCGTCGTGACCTTCGTCGTGACCTTCGTCGTGAGCGTGCTCCCCGTCGTGGTCGTGACCGTGGGCACCGTGCACGTCCCACACCGTCTCGATGCTCGTCAGGATGAGCCGGTCCAGGATGGTGCCGGTCTCGGCGAACACGCCGACGACCTCGATGGGGTGCTCGTCGTGCGTCTCGCCGCCGGCCCCGAGGCCGTGGGCGCTCTGGAACGTGTCGCCCACGTCGAGCCCGGTCTCGCCCGCCACGGCCGCGCCGAGCGTAGCGCCCATCGTGCCCGACCACAGCGCCCCGCGCTCGACCTCGCCCCCGTAGTGATCGGCGTAGGCCGGCGTCGCGCCGACGACGCGGAACCCCCGGTAGGAGTCGCCGAGGGCGAGCGGCATCGCCTCGGCGACGGCCCGGTCCGCCATGATGGCTTCGGCTTCGGCGAGCGGGATGTTGCCCGTCGGGGCGTCGATGTGGTAGACCGACGAGAGGATGAGCTGGAGCGGGCTTCCCTTCGCACCGACCACGAGGTCGATCCCCTGGGCGTTGCGCACCAGGTTTTGCTCGACGCGGTCGCTCACGATCAGGAGCACGATGATGGTCGCGATGCCGAGCGCGAGGATGAGCACGTTCAGCACGCTGCTGAGCGGGCGCTGGCGGAGGTAGGAGGCGCTGAGCTTGACGAGGTTCATGGTCGCTGCCGCTGGTCTGCAGAGGGGCCGAGCGCGTCCTCGGCTTCGGTCGTGCCGTTCGGGGCCGCTGGCGCGGCGTCGAGGTCGAGCCGGTGCTCGAAGGCCCCCACGATGCGCGCGTCGTGCGTGGCGACGACGAGCGTGGCCTCGTGCTCCGCGGCCTGCTCGCGCAGCAGCCCGAGCACCTGCTCGGCCCGTCGGTCGTCGAGGCTGGAGGTCGGCTCGTCGGCCAGGAGGAGGCGGGGCCGGTTCATCACCGCCCGCGCAATCGCGACGCGCTGCCGCTGCCCGAGCGAGAGTTCGTGCGGGTAGGCCCCCGCCTTCTCGCCCACGTCGAGGCTGCCGAGCACGGCGCGCGCGCGGCCCTCGTCCTGCGGTAGCCCGGCCAGGTAGGGCGCAAGCAGCAGGTTCTGCTCCACCGTCAGTGTCGGCAGAAGGTGCATCTGCTGAAAGATGATTCCGATGTGCCGGCCCCGGAAGCGGTCGAGCGCGTCGCTGCCGAGCGCGCCGAGATCCTCGCCCGCCACCACGGCGCGGCCCTCGCTCGGACGGAGCAGGCCGGCCAGGACGTGGAGCAGCGTCGTCTTGCCGCTGCCCGAGCGGCCGAGCACGAGGTGGTACTCGCCCTGGGCAATGCTGAGATGAGGAAGGTCGAGGACGGCGGTCCGGCCGTACCGGTGCCGTACGCGTTCGAGAAGGACCATGACGCCTGCACGCCGTCGCCGCGCGCGAGCGCGGCCGGTGGAAGGTCAGTGAAGCGAGCGAGGGGCGGCCGGGGCAACCGGCCTCGGCCAGAGCGCGGACGCGGGAGGAGGTTAGGCAGAAGTGAGGGAGGCTCGCCGGATGGCGAGCGGCGCGCACGGGGAGCAACAGGGCCCGACGGTGCGCTTCACTGCTGCCTCTGCCTGGAGCCGGACGGAGCCCGGCTCGGTGGTCACGCGCGGCGCGCTGACGCTGGAGGCTCGCCGAGGGTTACGCCCCAGCCGGGGGGCCACGTTCCTTCGGCGTGGCGACGTTGTGCTGGAATGCCGGTGCTTCCTGCGCCGGGACCGCCTGCTCGAACCAGGCGGCCCCCGTGAAAGACGGAAGCGCGGCCGGCTCGGCACCGAGCACCCGCTGGAGATGCGCACAGCCGAGGCAGGTGCCGGCGTGGTCGTCCTCGCCGCCGGAGGCTGCGCTGCCGACGTCGCCGGGGACCGCAGCCGGAGCCTCGTGCTCTTCCAGCCCGTGGCTCGCCCAGTGCGCAGCAGGGCCGAGCGTACCACCCACGAGGGTGATCGCCAGGAGGACCGACGCAAAGAAAGGACGACGTGCACCCATGGTAGTCAGTATACGATACGAGCAGCCTGTCTAGTATGGCTGCTCCTGCCGTCTGCGCGTGACGCGACGAGACAGGAACGTGACGGCAAGCTACCGGGGAGGAGAGCAACGACAATCCGGCGCGACCGACCTACTCGTGCCCTGCGCAGGCACGGTCTCGCTCGCAATCAACTCGCGATCCTCGACGCAGCTCCGCACGTCGCCGGGGCAAGGGGCTTCACCGGCACCAAAGCCGCGCCCGGCACGACGAACCACACCGTGGAGGGCGGCCGGTATCCTTGACTGCTTAGCCCGCCCGCACAGGCGGCGCAGCACGTTCCCAGAACCAGTTCTCGACAGGACCCGCGCGCAGAGAGACGCTCGCCTAACTCGTCTGTCCCGCTTTGAAACTCAGCACCGGCTGCGGTCCCAGCAGTGAAAGGTACTGGTCTTTCCCGGTTGCTTGCTGCCGAGCGTGCCGGGCGACGTTCGAAGGTGTTTCCCCCCAGGAGAGTATCCTGACCCGAGGCGAGTGCGCTTTCGGTTACACGGACATCATCCAGAAGCGCAGTGGTCCAGAGCCTAATGCTACAGATAAACAAACCAAAAGAAGATTCATCCAGGTAAACTAAATAATCCAAAAGATTACTCTACATCGATTATAGTGTTAATAAGGTTAAAGCAAAACTTGAGGTGCATGGATTCAAGAGCTAAGCCTAGCAAGGGTATCAGAAAAATTAGTCAGTGCTACGGTGTCTAAGGAGTTGACTCAGAGTGAATAGGGGCATACCATGACAGTGTTCACAGGGGAAGGATGTAACGGGGACTCTACAACTTGCATCCTCCTATGGAGCATTCCCTGGCGTAGGAACAGCATTGTCCGCGGCGGCAACTGTCGCTGACTCTGCAGGCTCACCGCTCCTTGAAAGCCAGCGAAAAGTCCAACATTTGCGCGTGACAAAAGATCACGCCACAGTCACCGCTACGCCGTGTTCGCACAGTCGGCGTGGCACTGCGGCCAAGGCCATCAATCTCATGCTTTCTGCCTCCTTGCTCCGGTTCGCGCCGGAAACCCATCAGCCTCACGCTAACCCCTTCGGCGCTCGGTGTTGCGGCTCCGCGAGGCTGATCCGCACCGTGTGCATGCTCCTAGCACTCTTCCCTGCTGTGCAGGCGCAGACGGTCAACTTCGGGTCAAGCGGCCTCAGCGGGGAGAGTTCCAACAATCCGACCTCGCTGCAGTTCGGGCCGGACGAGCGGCTCTACGTCTCGCAGCAGGACGCGACGATCTACGCCTACACCATCGCGCGCAACAGCACCAACGACTACGACGTCACGGCGACGGAGACGATCAACCTGATCAAGAACAACGTCCCCAACCACAACGACGACGGCGCGGCCAACGCGACGAACAAGCGGCAGGTCACGGGCATCCTCGTGGCCGGGACAGCGTCTAACCCTGTGTTGTATGTCACCTCGTCCGACTGGCGGATCGCCGTCGGCAACGACAGCGGGCTCGACACCAACTCGGGCGTCCTGACCCGCCTCACCTGCTCCGGCGGGATGAGCGGCGGCGCGTGCCAGGGGTGGGACGAGGTGGACCTCGTCCGCGGCCTCCCGCGCTCCGAGGAGAACCACTCCACCAACGGCCTCGACCTCGACGAGAGCACGAACACGCTCTACGTCATGTCCGGCGGCCACGCCAACAAGGGAGCACCGAGCAACAACTTCTCCGGCACCCCGGAATACTACCTCTCCGCCGCCCTCCTCAGCGTCGACCTCGACGCCCTCGACGCGATGCCGGTCTACACGGACCCGCGCAGCGGCCGCTCCTTCGTCTACGACCTCCGCACGCTCGACGACCCGCAGCGGGCGAACATCGACAACACCTCGCCGGACTTCCCGTACCCGGTCGGCCACCCGCTCTACGCCAGCGAGGTCGACCCGGGCGACCCCTTCGGCGGCAACAACGGGCTGAACCAGGCTATTCCTGAGCCGGGCGGCCCGGTCCAGATCTATGCCCCCGGCTTCCGCAACGCCTACGACGTGGTGTTCACCCAGGCCGGCGAGCTCTACACCTCGGACAACGGTCCGAACGGAGGCTGGGGCGGCACGGCGCTCGTCTACGACAACGGCGGCACCCTCAAAGGCTCCGCACCGGGCATCTTCAACCAGGCCGCCGGCGACTACTGCACCAACGAGTTCAACGAGGCCAACAGCAACACCCACGGCGACCCACTCTTCCACATCAGCGGCCCCGGCTTCTACGGCGGGCACCAGGCCCCCATCCGCGCCTTCCCCGACAAGGCGGGCGTGATTCTCTACGAAGAGATCAGCGGGAGCTGGGTCGAGACGGCCTCCTACAACTTCGCCGACCTCCTCCCGGCGGACCTCTCGATCAGCGACTTCCCCGGCAACCCCATCGAGTGCGAGTACAGCGCCAACGATCCCAACAAGTACCTCGACATCGTCAACGCCTCGACGAACGGGATCACGGAGTACACCGCCTCGAACTTCAACGGGGCACTCGAGGGTAACCTCCTCACGGCCTCCTTCAACGGCAACATCTACCGCTACGAACTCAACGCGGCCGGCGACGACGTCGTCACCGAGGAGTCGCTCTTCTCCGGCTTCGGCTCGCAGCCGCTCGACGTGATCGCGCAGGGCGACGGCGACATCTTCGCCGGTACCGTCTGGGCCGTCACCTACGGGGCCAACAACATCACGGTCTTCGAGCCGCAGGACTTCGGTGCCTGCGACACGAGCGACCCGAGCGCCGACGCCGACGCCGACGGCTATACCAACGGCGACGAAGCCGACAACGGCACCAACGCGTGCAGCGGCGGCAGCAAGCCCAACGACTTCGACGGCGACCTGGTCTCCGACCTCAACGACGACGACGACGACGGCGACGGTATCCTCGACGTGGTCGACGTCTTCGCCCTCGACGCGGACAACGGCACGGCGACCGGCCTCCCGGCCAACTTCCCGCTCTGGAACAACGACCCCGGCACCGGCCTCTTCGGCCTCGGCTTCACCGGGCTTATGCTGCCCGAGGACGGGACGACGACGTGGCTCGACCTCTTCGACGAGAACAACCTCGCCGCGGGCGGTGCCACCGGCAAGCTGACCGTCGAGGCCGTCCCGCACGGCGACACGTACCAGAACGAGAACGCCGGCGAGTACGGCTTCCTCTTCGGCGTCGACCTCGACACGACCTCGCCTGCGTTCGTCGTCCGGACCCAGCTCGAACCGCCCTTCTTCGCCGTCAACGGCTCGCCCTCGACGCCCACGGACTGGCAGTCGTTCGGCATGTTCGTCGGGACCGGCGACCAGGACAACTTCGTCAAGGTCGTCTTCAACGCCAACGGCGGGAACGGCGGCGTGGAAGTCGCGAAAGAGGTCGGTGGCTCGGCCAGTGGGAGCCAGTACGACAACGGCGACTGGGGCGGGGCCGACATTCTCGCCTCCAGCGAGGTCGACCTCTACCTCCTCATCGACCCGCAGGCGCTGACGGCGCAGCCGCAGGCCTCGGTCGATGGCGGCGCGACGGTCTACGACCTCGGCAGCCCCGTCTCCATTCCCGCCGCGTGGCTCGACCCGAACGACGGCCAGGGCCTCGCCGTCGGCACGATTGCCACGGCCAACAGCCCCGGCGACAACGCGCCCGAGTTCGGCGCGACCTGGGACCTCTTCGAGGTCTACGAGGCCCCGTCCGAGACGGCCGCCCTCGTGCAGGTCACCCCGACCGGCACCATCAACAAGAGCACCTTCAGCTCGAACTCCCTCTTCGTCGAGAACCTCTCGGCCGCCGCGAACATCACGAGCGTCACGTTCGACGTGAGCACGGCGGCGCTCCAGGACGTCGTCTTCGACCCGAACGGGACGGCCGGCGACGCGACCTCGAAGGACCTCTCGATTGACTCGCAGACCGGCGGCGACAGCAGCGTCGGCTTCGACAACCACACCTTCAGCAGTCCCAACGACGGCGGCTTCGCTGGCCTCACGATCACCTTCACCGACTTCGAGCCGGGCGAGACGGTCGGGTTCTCGATCGACATGGACCCGACGACGATCAACGGGACCTCGGCCCCTGGGCCGGGTGAGTCCGGCAGCGTCTCCGGCCTCGAGCTCACCGGCTCGACGGTGACGGTTGCCTTCTCCGACGGCTCCACGCAGACGGCGACGCTCTTCCGCGGGGCCGAGGGCGACGGCACCGGGGCCAGTACGACTGTCAGCGGTGCCGAGAACCTCGTCCGCACGCCCGAGCCTGCCGGTGCCACGGTCGACGTGGACGGCGTCGCGCTCTCGACGCCGGGCGGCGTGCCGAGCCACTTCAAGACAGCGACCGTCGGCCAGGCGCAGCAGACGATCCGCGTCGACGCGCCCGTCGGCTCCACCGTTCGCCTCCTCGCCTTCGAGTCGGCGCTCTTCGAGCAGGCCGGCGGCGGCAACGACGTGGACCCGTTCGAGACGAACTCCTTCACGGCCGTGGACGAGCAGACGGCGACGGTGACCAGCCCCGGCGGCGTGGACTTCACCGTCACCCTCGCGCCCGTCGACGAGAACGCGAGCGCCACGACGACGCACAACATCTTCGTCGCCGCCGTCGAGGACCCGGCCGACGGGATGACCGGGCCGGTCTCCGACGTGGTCGTGCTCGCCTACGACCCGACGATCCAGCCGGCCGTCCTCTTCCGCGTCAACGCGGGTGGTGCACTCGTCGCCGCGACGGACGGCGAGATCGACTGGATTGCCGACCAGGGATCAGGCGGCTCCGAGTACCTCGTGCAGGGCGGAGGCATGACGAACGGCTTCCCCACGGCGAGCCTTGATGCCTCGGTGCCGGCCGGTACGCCGTCGGCCCTCTACGCCACCGAGCGGTGGGACCCGTCGGGCGCGCCGGAGATGCTCTACAGCTTCCCGACTGGCAACGGAGACTTCGCCGTCCGCCTCTACCTCAAGAACGGCTTTGGCGGGACGAGTGGTCCGGGCGACCGCGTCTTCGACATCAACCTCGAAGGAGGCAGTCCGCCTGAGATCGCCGGCCTCGACCTCTCGGCCACCTACGGCCACCAGGTCGGCGCGATGATCGAGGTGCCGATCACCGTCGCCGACGGCACGCTCGACATCGAGTTCATCCACGACGTGGAGAACACGCTCATCAACGCCATTGAGATTCTCGGTGGGGGCAGCCCGGTGGCGAACAACGCGCCTGTGCTCGATCCCATCGGCGACCAGGCCAGCCAGGAGGGCGACGTGTCGGCCCTCACCGTCACGGCGACGGACCCCGACGCGGGGCAGAACCTGACCTACGCCGCTGCGGGTCTCCCGGCCGGCCTCGACATCGAGCCGACCAACGGCCAGGTCTTCGGCACGATTGCGGTCGGTGCAGCGGCGGGCAGCCCCTACACCGTCACCGTCACCGTGACCGATGACGGCAGCCCCGCGCTCAGCGACAGCGAGACGTTCATGTGGACCGTCACGGCCGCTGGCACGAGCACCGTGCTCTACCGCGTCAACAACGGTGGGCCGCAGCTCGCCGCGACCGACGGCGGTCCTGCGTGGGGCGAAGACCAGGCTGCGACGGGTAGCGGTGCGAACGGGTCCGCTTCGGTGGGCACGCCCTCGCCCTACCTCGACCTGACGCCGCCGGCCGTGGACAAAACCTTCGGCCCGACCGGCTTCTCGATCACCAACAGCACCGGGGCCCCCGACGACCTATTCGCGCACGAACGCTTCAGCGACGCCGCGAACCCCGACAACATGGGTTGGGACTTCCCCGTCGCCGACGGCAGCTACGAGGTCAACCTCTACTTCGCCGAGAACTGGAGTGGGGCATCCAACCCCGGCGTGCGCGTCTTCGACGTGCAGATCGAGGGTGTCACCGAGCTCGACGACTACGACCCCTACGTCGCCGCCGGCAACCAGATCAACGTGGCGACGAAGGAGACCTTCGTCGTGGCCGTCTCCGACGGTACCCTCGACATCGACTTCGTCAAGGGCGCGCAGAACCCGGCCCTCAAGGGCATCGAGATCGTCTCGATTACCGGCACGGCCAACAACGCGCCGGTGCTCGACCCGATCGACGACGTGTCGCTGACGGCCGGTGACGAGGTCACGAACATCGCCGTCTCAGCGACCGACGCCGATGCGGGCGACACGATCGCGCTCTCGGTCGAGGTCGTGGACGACGGCGACAGCTCGGTCGTCCCGGACACCGACTACACGTTCACCGACAACGGCGACGGCACGGGCTTCTTCACGTGGCCCACGCAGTCGGGCGACGCGGGCAGCTACACCGCCACTGTCACCGCGACCGACGGAATCGACCCGGCGACCGAGTCGTTCGCCATCACCGTCGTCCCGCACATCCCGACGATCACGCTCGTCTCGCCCGCCGACGGCGCGACGATCACGGCGGACTCGATCACGGTGACGTGGACGACGACGCAGCTCCTCGAAAGTGACCACGTCCACGCGCAGCTCGACACCGAGCCGCACATCGGGAGCCTCCCGCAGAACGGGTCCTACACGTTCACCGGCGTCGCGCCCGGCCAGCACACGATCACCGTGCGCGTGGCCGAGGTCAACCACGGCGAGTACCAGAACCCCGAGGCGATCCAGACGATCACCGTCACCGTCGCCGAGCCGGCACCGGCGGTGGTGCTCCACCGGGTCAACGTCGGTGGCGCGCTCGTGGCCGCGGCCGACGGGTCCTCGCCGGACTGGACGAAGGACCAGGGCAACTTCGGCAACGCGGGCAACTCGCCCTTCCTCGTCGCGATGAGCACCGGGGGCAGCACGTACAACGGGAACGCGGGCAGCGCCCACCCCGGCCCGATCGTGATGACGCACCCGTCACTCCCGGCGGGCGTCCCAGCCTCGCTCTTCAACTTCGAGCGCTACGACGCAGCCTCGGCGCCGGAGATGCAGTGGGCCTTCCCGAACATCGACCCGGGTACAACGATTGAGGTGCGCCTCTTCTTCGCCGAGCTGTTCAGCGGCGTGGACGCACCGGGTGAGCGCGTCTTCGACGTGGAGGTCGAGGGCGTCGTCCCGGCCGCCTTCGACGGCATCGACGCCATCGCCGAGGCCGGGCCGAAGGGCGCGTTCATGCGCACCCACACGCTCGTCGTGAGCGACGGCACGCTCGACCTCACGTTCATCCACGATGTCGAGAACCCAGCCCTCAAGGGTATCGAGGTTCTTGCCGTCAACGTGGGGCCGAACAACGCCCCGCTCGTCACCAACCCCGGCGACCAGAACAACGCCGAGGGCGACACCGTCAGCCTCCAGATCGACGCGAGCGACGACGACGGGCCGCAGGCGCTCGCCTACAGCGCGACCGACCTCCCGCTCGGCCTCTCCATCGACCCGGCGACCGGCCTCATCAGCGGCACGATTGCCTCGGGTACGATGGGCAGCGGCGCGTTCCAGGAGCAGGGCGGCCTCGTCGTGATCGAGCTAGAGTCGGCCGACAACCGGCCCTCGAACTGGGTCCTCGGCCCGGACGAGAACCCGACCTCGCCGAACATCAACAACCCCGGCAACGCCACGGGCGGGCAGTTCCTCGTGTGGGAAGGCTCGCAGTTCTTCGGCAGCCCCGGCAACGGACTGATGACGTTCCCCGTCGAGATCTCGACGCCTGGGACCTACCAGTTCCAGTGGCGCAACCAGGTCGGCAACGGCACCAACGCCACGGAGCACAACGACACATGGCTGAAGATCGAAGCCGACGCTTTCTACGGCGAGAAGGGCAGCGGCAGCATCGTCTGCCCGAAGGGCTACGACCCGGCTGAGAACGACTGCACCGGCGGCGTTCCCGAAGGGTCTGGTTCCGGCGGCTGGTTCAAGGTCTACTCCAGCGGTGCCAACAACTGGAGCTGGAGCACAAACACGAGCGACAACGACGCGCACCAGATCTACGCGCGCTTCGACGCGGCGGGGGTCTACAACATCCTCGTCTCGGCCCGCTCGTCGTCCCACGTCATCGACCGGATGGTGATGGCCGAGGCCGGCTACAGCGGCAACCCGACCGACACGAGCCTGCCGGAGTCGCCGCGCGCGACCGGGGCCGACGGGGCCGCGGCAGGCAGTCCCTACGACGTGACGGTCGCCGTCACTGACGGGGCCGCCACGACCGAGGTCGAGTTCGTCTGGACCGTAGGGGAGCCGGTGCCGGTGACCAACCCGAGCGCGTTCGTCGAGGTCACGCCCGGGGCCGGTCTCGGGGCGAGCACGTTCAACAACAACTCGTTCTTCATCACCAACACGGGCGACGTGGACATCACGAACGTCACCGTGGACGCGAGCACGGCGTTCATGCCCGACGTGGTCTTCGACCCGGTCGGCAAGGCCGGAGACAACGGCGCGAAGTGCCTCACCGCAGGCTCGGCCGGCGACACCGCGGCCGAGGTCGGCATCACGGTCCCGGCCAACGGCGGATCGGGGAGCGACCCCGACTGCGTGGACGTGTTCGCGCAGCCGCACAACGGCGTGGACGACGAGGAGGGCTACGACGTCCTCACGCTCGACTTCACGGACTTCAACCCGGCCGAGGTCTTCGCCTTCGGCGTCGACATGGACCCGACCTCGATCAAGGGCGACCTCAGCACGGGCGACGCCGGCTCGATCTCGGGCTTCGAGAACGTCGGAGCGACGGTCACAGTGACGTTCGCCGACGGGTCGGTCCTCGCGTCGAGCCTCTTCGACGAGGGCAGTCTCGGCGGTGCCCAGGCCGTTATCGCACCCGACTCCTCGATGGCACCGGTGCTCGGCACGGCCGCTGCGCTCACTCCGCTCGACGGGGACCGCGCCGCCGCGAGCGTGACCGACGCCGCCCAGACGATCACCGTCGCGGGTGAAGCCGGGGCCGCGTTCACGCTGCTCCAGGTCGACGCCCGCCTCTACATCGATCCGGGCAACCCGACCGTCGGCTACGACGTGGACCCGTTCGAGGCCAACGAGGCTGTCGCGAAGGTGCTCTACACCGGTACCCTCGACGGCACCGGCGCGGCGAGCGTGCCCGTCACGCTCCTCGAAACGCCGGGCTCGGGCAGCGCGCCCGACGGCGGCCTGAACCACTTCATCGCCGTCGTGGACGGCCAGGGCGAACAGACGAGCCAGACCTCGAACGTGCTCATCCTCGAACTCGGCGACACGGCCGCGTTCCCGGTGGCGTACGCCGAGGGCTGGAACCTCGTCTCGCTCCCGGCCGAGGTCCCCGACCCGGGCTACCTCGCCGTCTTCGAAGGCGGTGCCGGTGGCGATCCGCAGAGCCCGGTCTTCGTCGTGGAGAACACGTTCTTCGAGTTCGACGGGGCCTACACGACGCCGGACCCGGCAGAGCTGACGATTGGGCGCGGCGCGTGGCTGAAGTTCCAGCAGGCCGCTAGCTTCAACCTCGAAGGCACGCCGGTGCTGTCCGACACCCTCGCCTTCGGCGGGGCCGGATGGGCCCTCGTCGGCCCGCCGTCGTGCGCCGTGCCTGCGAGCACGCTCAACGACCACCCGAGCATTGTCTCCGGCACGGTCTACGGGTTCGACGGCGCGTACTTCGTCGCCTCCACGCTCACGCCCGGCGACGGCTACTGGGTCAAGGTGGCCGACGGCGCGAGCGCCTTCGACCTCCCGGTCTCGTGCGCCGTGGCCCGTCCGTCGGCGACGCAGCCTGTGCTGGCGGATAACGCCCGCCCGGTGCAGACGGCGTCGCTGAAGGGCGAGACGGCGCAGCGCAAGGGCGCGGCCTCGCAGGCGGCCGGCACGACAGCCGCGAGCCGGACGGAGGAGGCCCTCAGCGGGTTCTCCGCCCTCCGCATCGCCGACGCTGCCGGGTACGAGCGTACGCTCCACTTCGGCCGCTCGCTGGACGAGGAGACGGAGGCCGCGCAGTTCGCGCTCCCGCCGCTCCCGCCGGCCGGCGCGTTCGACGCCCGCTTCGCAGGCGACGCCCGCCTCGCCGAGGCGACGGAAGCCACCGTCCTCGTTCAGACCGCGGCGTACCCACTCACCGTCGAGGTGGACGGCGCCGAGGCCGAGTACGAACTCGACGTGCTCGTCGAGGGCACCGTGGCGGCGACCTACACGGTCGCGTCCGGCACCGCCGTCGAGATCGCCGAGGCCGGGACGACGCTCCAGGTCCGGCCGAAGTCGGAGGCCCTGCCCGAGACGTTCGCGCTCAACGGGGCCTACCCGAACCCGTTCCGCCGCCAGGCGACGGTGTCGTTCGACCTACCGGAGCAGGCCGAGGTGCGGCTCACGCTCTACGACGTGCTCGGCCGCCGGGTGATGGAGACCGAAGGGACTCTCGAAGCGGGTGCTGCGCACCAGCTTGAGATCCGGGCAGCCAGCCTCGCCTCGGGCGTCTACGTCTTCCAGCTCGAAGCCGCGATGCCGTCCGAAACGGTCGTCGAGACCGGACGCCTGACACTCGTGAAGTAGGACGCGCAGGGTCGGCGGGCGCATTGCCTGCCGGCCCTGACGCTCGCTGCGCTCTCCTTAATCCAGACCTAAAGACGGACTACCCTGATGCTTCCTTACTTCCGATACGTCGCTGCTTTTGCTTGCTTGCTCTTCCTGCTGCCGCACGCGGCCCAGGCCCAGCTAAATGCGTTCGACCTCGCGCTCACGATCGCTGACGCCGACGGCAACGACGAGACGATTACGATGGGCATGGACCCGGCGGCCACCGACGGCTTCGACGCCGCCTTCGACGAGGAGCTGCCGCCGCCGCCGCCCGGCGGGGCCTTCGACGCCCGTATCCCCGGCTTCGGCAACGGGCTGAAGACGGACGTTCGGGCGACGAACACGCAGCTCCAGTTCACGATCTTCTACCGGGGCAAGGTCACCGGCGGCACCGAGGCCGGCGTGACCCTCACCTGGGACGATGCCGGGCTGCCCGACGGCGCGCTTCGCCTCACCGACGACCCCTCGGGCGCGAACGAGACGTTCGGCGTGGACCTCGACGGGGCCGGGAGCAGCGCGGCCCCGGACACCCCGCGCGACTTCTTCGGCTACCGCACGCTCGTCCTCGTCCTCGACCTTGCGCCGCCGGCCGCGCCGACGGGCCTCGGCGCGACGGCCGTCTCGCCGACGGCTATCGACATTGCCTGGACCGACAACGCGGGCGACGAGAGTGCCTACGAGGTCGAGCGCGGCGCGAGCGCCGGCGGTCCGTTCGCGCTCGTCTCCACGGAGGCAGCGGACGTGACGGCCTACGGCGACACCGGGCTGAGCGCGGAGACCGAGTACTGCTACCGGGTCCGGGCCACAAACGCCAGCGGAGCCTCGGCCTATTCCAACGTTGCCTGTGCGACGACGCCGGCCGAGGCGACGCCGCCGGTGGCCCCGACTGGTCTCGGCGCGACGGCCGTCTCGCCGACGGCTATCGACCTGGCCTGGACCGACAACGCGAGCGACGAGAGTGCCTACGAGGTCGAGCGCGGCGCGAGCGTGGGCGGCCCGTTCTTGCTCCTCTCGACCGAGGCGGCCGACGCCACGACCTACGGCGACACGGGCCTTAGCCCCGAGACCGAGTCCTGCTACCGCGTCCGGGCGACGAACCCGGCGGGCGCGTCAGCCTACTCGAACGTGGCCTGCGCGACGACCCCGGCGGCCGGCCTCGCGTTTGCGCCGGCCAGCCTCTCGCTAAGTCTCGACGAAGGCACCGGCAGCGCCTCGGACGACGCCACGCTCAGCGTCACGAGCGGTCCCGCCCCAAGCGGCCCCGTTGCCCTCACCGCTGTGGACGACGCCACCGGCCTCGCCCCGACCTGGCTCACTGTGCCTGCGGCGGCGACCGTAGACACGCCGGCCTCGTTCACGGCTAGCGCTGACGGCCTTGCGGCCGGCACTTACACGGCGACGGTCACCGCCGCCGAGGCGGGCTACGCCGACGCCACGCTCGCCGTGACCCTGGAGGTCACCCCTGTTGCGAGCGGAGTGGACTTCAGCGTGCCGTTCACGGCCTCGGCCGGTGGGGCGACGATCGCGCTCGCGTTCGGGACTGCGCCCGACGCGACCGACGCCTTCGACGCGGACTACGACCGCTTCGCGCCGCCGCGTCCGCCCGACCCGACCTTCGACGCGCGCTTCCTGCCGCCGGTGCTCGGGACCGAACTCTTCGACGACTTCCGCCTCTCGCTCTCCGAGGACAACGACACGGTCACATGGACCGCGACCGTCCGGGCGCTCCAGGCTGAGTACCCCGTCGTGCTCGACTGGTCCGGCGCGACGCTGCCGGCCGAGGGGAGCCTGCTCCTCCTCGCGCCAGGCGCGACGAGTCCCGTGGACTTCCGCGCCGTCTCGTCCTACGACCTCACCGCCGGATGCGCCACCGAGGACCCCTGCACCACCATCTTCCAGATCGTCCACGCCCGGACGACGGCCGTCGACCTTGCGGTCGGGACGGGTTGGGAGCTACTCGGACTGCCGAACGAGCCGTCCGACGCCAGCTACCAGGCCGTCTTCAGTGCGCCGCCGCTCCCGCAGCCGCCGTTCGCATGGGACGGCGCGAGCTACACCGTCGCGGACACGCTCGCCGTGGGCGCGGGCTTCTGGGCCTTCTTCGACCAAGCGGCGACCTACACCGTGACAGGCATCGCGCAGCCGCAGGTCGGCCTCAGCTTCGGTGCGGCCGGGTGGCAGCTCATCGCCGGCCCGTCGTGCGACCTCCCGGTGTCGGCCATCCAGGACCCCGGCGGCATCATCCTGCCCGGCACGTTCTTCCGGTTCGACGAGGTCTACGTCGAGGCCGACACGCTGCGGCAGGGCGAGGGCACCTGGGTCCGCGTCGAGGATGCGGGTGCGCTCACGCTCGACTGCGCCGGCACCGGGTCCCGCACGCCGGCCCGGACGACGGAGCCGGCCGCGGCCTTCACCGTCACCGCCGGCGACGGCACCCGCAGCCGCGCTCTCGTCCTCGGCCACGACCCGGCCGCGACGGACGACTTCGACGTCGAGTTCGACCGCCTCGCCCCGCCGCCCGCCCCGACCGGTGCCTTCGACGCCCGGCTGCGCGGCACCGACGACGGCACCCCGACAGACTACTACGACGACGTGCGCCGCTTCGAGGTAGGCATGGACAAGGTCTTCGCGCTCGTCTACGCGCCGGCCGCCGGCAGCGACGCCATCGTGCTCTCGTGGGACCCGGCGGCGCTCGACGGTCTCGGCCGGTTCACGCTTGCGAGTGACGCCGGGTCCAGCCCGGACTTCGCGCTCGACATGCGCACGGCCGCAAGTGTCAGCACGGCGGACCATCCCGAGCTCGCCGCCGGTGCGTTCGTCGTCTGGTCCGAGCCGGCCGCGGTCGACGCCGAGGGCGGGTCGGTGCTTCCCGAGGCCTTCGCGCTGCGCGGCACCTACCCCAACCCGACGGCCGGCGCGACGAGCCTCGTGCTCGACCTGCCCGAGACGGCTGAGGTCGCGGTCGAGGTGTTCGACGTGCTCGGCCGCCGGGCGCTCGAACTCAGCAGCCTGGAGCTTCCTTCCGGCCTCGACCACGCGGTCGATCTCGACACGGCGCGCCTCCCGGCCGGGGCCTACCTCTACCGGGTCACGGCCACGATGCCGTCCGGTACGGCCGTCGGAACCGGGCGTCTCACCATCGTCAATTAGTGCGAAAGGGTAGGCAATAATTGATTCCGATAAAACACGTTAGGAACCTGTAATGCGCCTCTCCAACCTGTACCTGATCGTCTTGCTGATCGCTGCGCCGGCAGCCTACGGGCAGAGCACCAGCTTTACCCTGGACCTGCTCGCCACCGACGGCAACGCCGCCCGGTCTCTGACCGCGGGGGCCGACGAGGCCGCGTCGGACGACTTCGACCCCAGCCTCGACGTCCTCGCCCCGCCACCGCCGCCGGCGGGGGCCTTCGACGTGCGCATCCAGGGCCAGAACGGCGGCGTCCCGACGGGGTACTACACCGACCTCCGGGCACCGGTCGGCGAGGGCCAGCAGTACGCCTTCCGGCTGCTCTACGCGCCCAGCGTTGGGGGCAGCCCCGTCGTCCTCTCGTGGGACCCGGCGGACCTCGTCGCCGAGTGGAGCTACAGCTTCGTGGACCAGCTCGAGGATCCCGATGTGGTCGTCGACCTCCGCTCCGGCTCTTCGCTCGACACCGGGCTCTACGACGCGACCGACGACCCGGACTGCGCCCCGTTTCCCGACGGCGATCCCAGCGCGTGCGTCCGTAGCGGGGTCTACCTGCTCGTCGAGGTTCCGGGGATCCCGCCAGTGGACCTAACGGCGTCGGTGAGCCAGACGACCGTGGCACCCGGCGGCTCGATCGTCTTCAGCTACACCGTCGACAACAACACCGGCAACGCCCAGACCGGCGACCTCTACTTCGTCGCGCGCCGAGGCGGTGCGGTCGTGGCCCAGGGCGTCGTCATCTCCGGCACGATCCAGGCCACGAGTTCGATCTCGAACGGGTACACGCAGAACGTCCCTGGCAACGCGCGGCCGGGCGAGTACCTCTACACGATCAGCGTCGGCCGGTTCAGTAGCATGACAGCCGTAGACGCGCAGACGTTCACGATCACGGTGACGGCCGCCGGCCGTGCGGTTTCGGCGGCCGGTTGGGAGGCCGACTGGACCGTGAGTGACGTAGGCACCTGGCCGGACACCGAGGCCGGAGCAGCCTCCAGTTCGTCCCTGCCAGCGAAGAACTTGCTGCATGCAGGGTACCCGAACCCGTTCTCGTCGCAGACTGTCCTGGGCTTCGACGTGGCGGAGGCGCAGCACGTAGAACTTGTGGTCTACGACGTGCTCGGGCGCGAAGTCGCACGCCTCCTCGACGGACGGGTGGAAGCCGGCCGGCACCAGGCTGTGCTCGACGGGCACAGGCTGCCGAGCGGGGCCTACGTCGCGCGCTTGGTGACGGAGAACGGGACCGCGCTCGCACGCCGGCTCACGCTCGTGCGGTAGCGCTTGATCTCTCTGGGCCTGCGGGACGCTCCGCTGGCCATCCGCCCCTGCAGCGACGCAGACAGCCGCTGCGGCCGGTCGGGCACCCTGCCGTTTCCAGATCAGTACGAGACAGAGGGCTGAACGCACGCCAGGCGTACAGCACAGACAGGCCAGCACAGACAATAGGCCGGCCCAGGTGAAACGAGGGAAGACGTGCGCCCGGACTGGAAGGGGCAGGAATGGTTTGTGTCCATCCGTCTGTGCACGCCCACTCCTCTCGCTCTCGCTCTCGTGCCGCGCTCTGTTCTCGCCACCGTACTGCTGCTCGCCTCGCACGCTTCGGCGGCACAGGGGCTGCCGGAGCCGAGTGCGTCGGTCAGCGGTACGGTGCGCGACGCTACGACAGGCGAAACACTGATTCAGGCGACCGTCTTCGCCGCCGACGCCGGGATCGGGACGACGACCAACAGCCAGGGGTTCTACGTGCTGGCGGGCGTGCCGGCCGGCGAGGTGACGCTCATCGTCTCGTACCTCGGCTACGCGCCGGAGCGGCGGACGCTCACGCTCGGGCCGGACGAGCACCGCCGGCTGGACCTGGCGCTGCGCCCGGAGACGCTCGAAGGCGGCGAGGTCGTCGTCGAGAGCGAAGGCCCGCTGGAGGAGACGAAGGCCGTCGGCTTGCAGCGCGTCCCGATGCAGCTCGTCCAGCAGATCCCGTCGGCTGTCGAGAACGACCTCTTCCGGGCGCTCCAGTTCCTGCCCGGCGTCAAGGCCGCGAGCGACTTCTCCTCCAAGCTCTACATCCGCGGCGGCTCGCCGGACCAGACCCTCATCCTGCTCGACGGCACGACGGTCTACAACCCCACCCACTTCTTCGGCTTCTTCTCGACGTTCAACACGGACGCCATCAAAGACGTGCAGGTCTACAAGGGCGGCTACCCGGCCGAGTACGGCGGGCGGCTCGGCTCGGTCGTCGACGTCAGCAACCGCGACGGCAACCGCAACCGGCTCGCCGGCAAGGCGAGCGTCGGCCTGCTCGCCGCGCGCGTGAACGCGGAGGGGCCGGTCCGCCTCGGCGGCATGCGCGGCTCGTGGTTCCTCGCGGCCCGGCGCTCGACGCTGGAGCCGCTCCTAGCCGCGCTCCGCGAGCGCGAGCCGTTCATCCCCGAGGGGTTCTACTTCTACGACCTCAACGGCAAACTGAGCCTCGACGCCTCGCCCAACGACCGCTTCTCGCTCGCGTTCTACGCCGGGACTGACGACGTCGACTTTCCCTACGCCGAGGACGCCCGCTTCGACCTCCGCTACGGCAACCAGACCGGCAGCGCCCGCTACACCCGCATCCTCTCGGACCGCATCTTCGCCACGCTCCGGCTGACGGGCTCGCGCTACGTCAACTTCCCCAAAGCTGAGGTCGCGGGCGTCACCTTCGAGCGCCGCAACACCATCGACGACTACTCGGCGAAGGCCGACGTGGAATGGCTCGCGAGCCGGGGCCTGGAACTCAAGGGCGGGTTCTGGGGCGGCCACCTCCGCCTCCGCCTGAGCGACGTCTTCGACGGGCGCGAAACGCTCGACTCGCGCCTCGAAAGCACCTACGCCTCGGGTTACCTCCAGACTACGCTCCGCCCGACGGCCTCGCTGACGCTCACCGGCGGCCTCCGGGCGAACTACTTCTCGTCAGGCGACTACCTCCGCTTCGAGCCGCGCCTCCAGGCCGACCAGCGGCTGGGCGAGCGCGTGCTAGCGCAGGCGGCCTACGGGCGCTACTACCAGTTTCTCACCCTCGTCTCGAACGAGGCCTTCTCCGGCTTCGACGTCTGGACCACGACCGCCGAGGGCGTGCCGCCCTCCTACGGCGACCAGTTCATCCTCGGTCTCAAGACGCGTCCGCTTCCCAACCTCGGGGTCGATGTGGAGGGCTACGTCCGCACGCTCCGCGACCTCTTCGAGATCGACCCGACGCTGCCCGACGTGTCGGGGTTCGACTACCCGGACATCTTCCGCTTCGGCGAGGGCTACGCGACGGGCGTGGAACTGTTCGTCGAGCGCCCACGCGGGCGCGTCCACGGCTTCGTGGCCTACACGCTCGCGCTCACGCAGCGCAAGTTCGTCGGGGCCGACGGCCAGGCGGTCAACCCCCATCCGGTGACGGCGGAGCCGCAGTTCTTCTCGCCGAAGCACGACCGGCGGCACGACCTCGCGGTCGTCGCGGGCCTCGAACTCGGGCGCGGGTGGACGCTCACCGGGTCCTTCGTCTACGCCACCGGCCAGGCGTACAGCGAGCCCGTCGGCAGCTACAGCATCGACCCGCCGATCGGTAGTGTGGACGGGGACGCCGTCGTCACCTCCGGCCTCAACCGCGCCCGGCTGCCGGCCTATCACCGCGCCGACATCGGGTTCACCAAGACCGGCCGCCTCTTCGGCCTGGGCGACTACGAGTTTCGGATGCAGGGCGTCAACGTCTATTCGCGCCGCAACGTCTGGTTCAACCAGATCGACCTGGACGACAACCCCGTCGCGGCACCAGTGCGGATGCTGCCCTTCCTGCCCAACGTCTCCCTGACCGTCGACTTTTAGCGCACTGGACCCCATGCCTGCGATGCGATCTGCTCTGCTCCTGCTCGCGCTCGGCTTCACCGCCGGGTGCGACCTCGCCGAAGAAGACTTCCGCCCCGACGTCGTGGTGGAGGGCGTGCTCATCGCCGAGGAACCGATGACGTCGGTCCGCCTGTCCGAGAGCGCGCCCATCGGCGAGGTCTACGCGTTTGAGCGCCAAGCGCTCAGCGGAGCCACGGTGCGGGTCGTGCTGCTCTCGGCGAGCGGAGAAAGCGAGCAGACCGTCCGGTTCGTGGAGGACGTGGGCGGGACCGGTACCAACGGCGGGCCGGGGGTCTACGTGCCGGAGTTGCGGCCGAAGCCGGTGGTGCAGGCGGGCCGCCGCTACCGGCTCGAAGTGGAGGTGCCGGGCGAGCGCGGCCTCGTGCCGCCGGGCACGCTCGTCCGGGCGGAGACGACCGTGCCGGACACGTTCCGCATCGAGGCGCAGCCGCCGCCTGCCATCTCCTACGACATCGACGCCCCGTCGCCGGCCCTCGACGTGACGAGCAGCGACGCGCCGGGGCGGCAGGCCATTTTCGTCTTCAACATCCGGGCGCTGGAGCCGGAGCGCTACCCGCTCACGCCGCTCGCCGCCGCCTTCGTCGAGGACGGCGACCTCGACGCCGAGAATCTCACCTCGACCTCCTCGCCGATTCTCAACGAGGCCAACTACGCCCGCAACGCCGACGGGACGCTGCGCCTCCGGGTGCCGTGGTTCGCGATCAACTACTTCGGCCCCAACGTCTTCACCGTCAACGCCCTCGACGACGCGCTCTACGACTTCCTCCGCTCCCGCAACGCGCAGTTCAACCCGACCACGCTCTCGCCCGGCGAGATCCAGCGCGTCCTCTCCAACGTCGAGCACGGCCTCGGCCTCTTCGGCAGCCTGGCGCGGGCGCGGGCCGACGCCGTGGACGTGCTCCCGCCGCGCTAGGAGGTGTACGCCGTCAGGACCTAGCACCGGACGCCCACAACGAAGAAGGGCGGCACCGCGAAGGTACCGCCCCTCTGGACTCGGAGTCCTGCGAGCGTCTAGTACGACGCGCTGCCCTGTTCTTCGGCGGGCGGCAGGAGCACGCCGTCGATGACGTGGGCGACGCCGTTCGCAGCAGCCACGTCGGCAGCAACGACCGTCGCGCCGCCGACCATCACCGCGCCGTCCTTGACCGAGACGGTGAGCGACTTGCCGGCGAGCGTTTCTAGCACCTGCCCGTCGCTGAGGTCCGCCGCGTTCAGCTTGCCGGCGACGACGTGGTAGGTGAGGATGCCCTTGAGCGTCTCCTTGCTTTCCTCTTCGAGGAGGCCAGCGACCGTGCCTTCGGGGAGGGCACCGAACGCGTCATCGGTCGGGGCGAAGACGGTGAACGGGCCTTCGCCGCTGAGAGCTTCGACGAGGCCGGCCTCCTTGACGGCGGTCTCGAGCGTGCTCAAGGCGTCGGTGCTGACGACCACTTCGACGAGCGAAGGCTTCGCCTGGTCGGCGGACATTGCGTCGTGCTGGGCGGTCGCAGCGGGGGCGCTGAAGAGCAGCGCGACGAGCGCGACGAACGGGGTAAAACGGTGAAAAGCAGACATGGGACGGAAAGGTTGAGTGGAGAGAGGTGATGCAACTACAGCCGCTCCAACGGCGGGAAGGAAGGGGATGTTATTCTCTTCGACTGATATTTACAGAAAAAACTGAAAGTTGAGCGCAGGGTCTTAGCGCTGGAAGTCTGCGTCGGAGTCAGGCGTGCAAGCGGTGACCTCCTCGCGCGTCTCCTCCAGCCCCCGGGCCTGCACGCGCCAGCAGTCGTCGTAGACCGAACAGTAGCATACCTCGAACACCAGCCGCTCGCCCTGGAGGTAGGCCTCTTGGAAAGGACCAGTAGGTTCTGCGACCTGGGCCCCGAAGCTGGCGATCGACGACTGGCCGGGGAGCACGCGCCCGTTCGTCCGGTCGGCCGTGAAGTCGGTCGATGTAAAGCCGAGCGCGGCGAGCATCTCCTGCCACGTCCGCACGGGCTCCCCACCCACGCGGACTTCCATCGCGCGGATGCGCGCCGGGCCGACCCCCTGGTTCGCCGTGCGGACCACGAACCCGCCGTTGCCGAAACCCAGGCCGATCTCGACGTAGGGCCACACGGCCGCCCGCTGCTGCTCGCGCGTGATCCGTGCCTCGTAGAGCAGCACGACGAGGGTGCAGAGGCTGATGAAGATCGCAGCCCCGGAGACGATGAGGTCGGTGCGGGAGGAGATGGGCATGGGGCGAGAGGGCAGAGTCAAGAAAAGCTGGACAAGTTACCGGGGCCGCCACGCTTCGCTCCACCCCTTCTTTCCCTCCTGGCCCTCCACGCCGAACATCTCCTTACATCTCCTACGTTTAGAACGGCACATCGTCCTCCACTTCCTCCGGGGCACGCTCGGTGCGCTGGAGCGCGATGCCGGTGGGGTCGAAGCCAAACAGGTCCTCGGGAGAGAAGACGAGGCGGAAGTCGTGGTCGCTCCCGAAGAACGGGGTGAACTTGGCGGCGAACTCGTCGAGACGCTTGAGATAGTAGGCTGTGTTCTCGTCGGGGGCGGCGGGGTCCCAGGCTTCGGCGAGGCGGGCGTGCTCGAAGGCTCTCACGTTCGCCTCGGCACCGGTGAGGTAGTAGCTGATCCGGTCGCCCTTCGTGACGGGCTGGCCAGTCGCCTCGGCGCGGCGGATCGCCAGCTCGTATGCCGCCGCCCGCGTGCGCTTGCCCTCGGCCACGTCGGCCAGGTACTGCTCGACCGTTTCCTTCAGCGACTCCGTCCGCTGGAAGCTCTCGACCCCTTCCCAGCGATGGCTGACGACCTGGTCGCGGACGCGGAGGTAGAGGTCGTGGAGGCCCTGGATGTCCTCGTCGAGCAGGAGCGGGATCGCCTCGCGGAGAAAGCGCCGCCCGAAGCGCTCCGACGAGCGCGACACCAGCGACGAGCCTTTGAACTTGAGCGTGCCGTCGTAGCGGAGGAGAGCGTAGTTCTTCTTTTTGTACGACAGCATCTTCTGGAAGCGCCCGTCGAACCCGATGCGTATGCCCTCCGGCATCTCGGCATTCAGCGCCTCGACGAACGCCCGCTCTTCGGCGTCGCCGCGCACTGCCGGGGGCGGGACGAAGAGCACGCCGTCGGTGTCGACCTCGATCACGAGGCCGCCGCGCTCGCGTATGAGCCGGATGATCCGGCGCAGCAGGTCCTGCCCAACGCTCGCCACGCGGTCAGCCTCGGCGAAGTCATTAAATATAGCCATACCAAAGCCCATATTACCATAAAAACTATTAATTATATTTTTGTATGCTGTCTGTCGAGCATCAAGTTCGCCGCGCTCGTCCTCACTCTCCGCCTCGCGCATGAGGGTCTTCGTCTCGAAGCGGAGGCCGGTAAGGCGGCGCAGGAGGTCCGGGAAGAGGCCGAGCGTGTCGCCTGAGGGCTGCACGTCCCACCCGAGCATGATCGACGGGTACAGGCTCTCGACGTCGGCATAGACGACGGGCCCGACGACGCCGGTGACGAACACGTCGGTGTAGCCGCCGACGGTCTGGCTGCCCCACTCGGCCTTCGGGAGCGCCTGCCGCTCGCGCAGATACTCGCGGACGAAGAGCGCCTCGATCTTGGCCGCCGGGCCGGTGCGCGCGCACTGGTCGTAGGGCATCGGGACCATCTGCGTGAGGTAGAACGTGCTCCCCGAGAGGTGCCGGCTCAGGCGCTCGGTCTCGATCACGTCGTCAAGCGCATAGGCGAGCAGCCGCTCCGGGTCCTCGTCCCAGACCTTCGGGATGTCCGCGCCCGCGACGTAGGTCCGGTCCTCGGGCGCGAAGCCGAAATACTTGGCCGCTGCCTTCAGCCCGTAGGCCGGGAGGTCGCGCTTGAACACGTCGTAGCTCATCACCTGGAAGTAGGTGTCGATCACATGCCGCCCGGCGATGTCGAGCGCCGGGAAGTCGATGCTCCGCTCGGCAAACCGCATCGACGAGGGGAACGTGCGCGGCACCGAGCGGTCACGGCCAATCGCAAAGGGCACGCCCCACCGGTCGCACCGCGTCATCAGGTAGGGGAAATCGAAGGCGTAGGCGTTGTGGCCTTCGATCACGTCAGGGTCTTTCTCCTGGACGAGGCGGACGACCTCCTGCAGGAGCGTCTTCTCGGGGAGCGCGCGGGCGTCGAGGAGGCGGGTCCAGCCCCGGTTGTCGGAGAGCGAGACGATGATGACGGCGTCGCCCTCGCGCTCGGCGTCGGGGAAGCCGCCGGCGCTGGCGTAGGTCTCGATGTCGAGCTGGAGCCGGTGGAGGTCTTCGAAGGGCATCCCCTTGAAGAGCGTCCGCCCGGTCTGCATGAGGTACTGCTGCTCGGGCGGGCCGGGGAAGTAGATCTCGTCGGGCCGCCGGGCCTGCGTCTCGGTCACCTGCTCGACGTGGCGCACGGCGTCCCAGTACGCGCCCCGGCTCGGGAAGACGACGAGCCAGCGGAAGTAGCCCTCGCCGCCTAGCTCCTGGAACCGGAAGCGCTCGCGCGGGAAGCCGCGCAGGAGCTCGGCGTCGGCGAGGAAGAAGAACGGGTAGAACGCCTCATCGCTGTGCTCGACCGTCGTCGGGCCGGTCCGGCGGTAGATCCGCATCTGCTCCGTCCCGTCACTCCCCGCGACAGGGTGCAGCCCGACGATCCGCTCGGTCCCGTCGCGCCCGTAGAGGGCGTCGTCGTGGGCGTCAGGCGGAGCTAGGTCGGACATGGACGGGAGAGCGAGGGGAGGGCGCTTGCTGACACCCTCGCCTCGTCCCGTCCGTTCCGTCCTCAACGCGCGAGCGTGACCGACTGGGTCTGCTGCTGCCCGTCCGCGCTCAGCCGGACGAGGTAGGTCCCCGTCGCCGCGCCCGCGGCGTCCCACGTCACCCGGTGCTCGCCTGCGGCCTGCTCGGCGTCTGCGAGCGTCGCCACGCGGCGGCCCCGCACGTCGAAGACCTCGACCGTCACCTGTGCCGCCGCGTCGAGCCGGTAGCTGAGCGTCGTCGACTCGGCGAACGGGTTGGGGTAGGCCGCGCCGAGCGCGAAGCCGAGCGGCCCGGCTTCCTCTTCGGTGGCGACGGTGACGTTCGACAGGTCGAGCCGCCACATCGAGCGGCCGTGGGTGCCGGCGGCGAGGAAGCGCTCGGTCGGGTGGACCTTGAGGTCGTAGACCGAGACGGCCGGGAGCCCGGTCCCGAGCGCGCCCCAGGTCGCGCCCCGGTCGAGCGAGACGAACGCACCCACGTCCGAGCCGACGTAGAGCACGTCGGTGTCCACCGGGTCGACAGCGAGGGCGTTGACGGGCGCGTCGGGGAGGGTGCCGGAGATGTCGGTCCAGGTCTGCCCGGCGTCGTCGGTGCGGAAGACGTGGGGGACGGGCTCGTACCACTTCAGCCCGGAGAACGTCGCGTAGGCCGTCTCGGGCAAGAGCGGATCGGGGATGACGCGCGTCACCCAGCGCTCGGGGAGGTTCGGCTGCGTGACCTCCACCCAGGTGTCGTCGCCGTCCGTCGTGACCCAGAGCTTGCCGTCGGCGGTGCCGGCCCAGACGACGTCCGAGTCGGCGGGGGAGACGCCGATCGTCGAGATGGTGTTGATGCGCGGCTGGTTTCCGGCTAGCTGCGGCGAGATTTTGGTCCAGGAGTCCGCGCCGTTCACAGTGCGGTAGACGTAGTTCGTGCCGTAGTAGAGCGTCAGGTTGTCATTCGGGTCCATGATGACCGGCGTCGACCAGTTGCGCGGCTCGTTGAAGTCGATCCCGCTCGTGGCATCGTTGAAGCTGAACCCGCCGTCGGTGGACTTGCCGAGCCCGCCGAACTGCGACTCTGCGTAGATCACGTCGGCGTCGGTCGGGTCGACAATCGTGTAGAAGCCGTCGCCGAAGTAGATCACGTCCCAGTCGTCGAGGGCGCCGGTGAGGGTGCGGTTGGTGCTGTTGTCCTGCGTCCCGCCGTAGAGCCGCTCGGGGTTCTGCGCGTCGAGGCCGATCTCGTAGAAGTGCGTGATCGCTAGCCCGTTGACCGGCGTCCACGAGGCACCGCCGTCAGTCGAGCGGTCGATCCCGCCGTCGTTGCCGCTCAGGACCACGTCGGGATCGTCGGGCTTGAAGGCCATCGCGTGGTGGTCGACGTGGAGCACCTCGAAGCCGAACTCGGCATTCCAGAACGAGCCCGACCGCCGGATGAGCGGGGTCGAGAGCACGAATACGTCGTCGGGGTCGTCGGGGGCGACGCGGACCTGCCCCATCCACCACTCGAACCCGCTCGTGTTGAAGCCGATCTCGCCGGACGGGTCCTCGTCGGTCCAGGTGTCGCCGCCGTCGTCGGAGCGGAAGAGGCCAAGGTATTGGCTGCCGTCGGTGTAGTAGGCGTAGATGGTGTCCGGGACGTCGCGGCAGATGTCGAGGCCGATCCGTCCGACATCCGTCACGTCGGGATTGGGGAGGCCGTTGGCTGCGCCGAGTTCGTCCCAGGTGTCGCCGCCGTCGGTAGAGCGCCACAGGCCGCTCGTGGGGCCGCTGAGGTTGCTGCCGGTGGGCCGCCGGATGCGGCTCCACGTCGAGGCGAAGAGCACGTCCGGGTCGTCGGGCCGCATGGCGAGGTCGATGACGGCCGTCGAGTCGGAAAGGAAAAGGACGCGCTCCCAGTTCGCGCCGCCGTCCTCGGAGCGGAAGACGCCGCGCTGCTCGTTCTTGCCGAAGTAGGCCCCGAGCGCGGCGACGAACACGCGGTCGGGGTCCGTCGGGTCGATGCGGATGCGGCCAACCGAGTAGCTCTCGCCGAGGCCGAGGAAGTCCCACGTCGCCCCGGCATCACTCGTCTTGTAGATGCCCCCGCCGGCGAAGTTGTTGTGGCTCCCGTTGGCCTCGCCGGTCCCAACCCACACGGTGTTGGGGTCGCTCGGGTGGACGGCGAGGTCGCCGACGGTGAGGACGGCCTGGTCGTCGAAGATGGGGGCCCAGGTGAAGCCCGCGTCTTCGGAGCGGAAGACGCCGCCCGTGGCGGGCGAGGCGTAGACCACGTCCGGTGCACTCGGCGCGAACTCGATGTCCGAAACCCGCCCGCCGACGTTCGTCGGCCCGGCCTGCTCCCACGCGCCGAACGGGCCGCCACGGGCTTCGGCGCGGAGCGCCTGCGCCGCGTCGAGCGCTTCGCGCATGGCGGCCGGGTCGGCCTGCCAGACGGGGAAGAGGCGCTGGTCGGCGGCCCACTCGGCCGGCCGCATGTCCGGCCCTGGCTCGTCGGACTCGATGGGGGCAGGCGGGGCAGCGGGACCGGAAGGCCAGAGCCAGAAGGCAGCGGCGAGGCCAAGAGACGCCAGGACGGCAAATACGAGGAAGCGGCGAGGCATGGCAAGACAGGCTGGGAGATAAAGGGCGCTAGATACGTCCTTTACCCGCACCGGTCAAGGCATGCCCAGGTGGGCTCGGCGTGGAGGGCGTGGAGGGCGTCTAAAGCAAAGCCGAGAAAGGTAGCGAGGCCGTCGCACGCTGCGCCAACGTGCTCATCCCTCCTTGCTCTCCTTCCCCTACACGCCGAACCAACTCTCCTTTCCCTCCCAACCCTCCCCGCCGAACCAACCCTCCTTCCCCTCCACGCCGAAACAGTCTTCTTTCTCTACTCCCCCACGAGCCGCCGGGCGACAGTCGTGTGGAAGACGGGCTGCCGCCGCTCCATGACCGTGAGGAGCAGCCCCTCATTTTCCAACTCGATCATCGCTTCGCCAAGCACCGACAGCATCCGGGACGGATAGCGCTCCGTGGTCTGCCGGTAGAACGCCCCGAGGTCGGCCGCGAACTCGTCTCGGAGGAACGGGAACGCGGGCTCCCACAGCTCCGACGCGGGGTCGCCCGCGTAGCGGTAGCGGCGGAACCCGATGTCGAACGTCGTCCCGAACTCGTGGCTGGAGGTCGAGCGCGCGGCGTTGGCGTTGACGCGCCGGAGCGCGGCCTGGTCCTCCTGCGTCCGCAGCACTGACGAGACGTAGAACTTGTAGGGCGGCAACCCATAGCCGGCCAGCTTCGCCTGGAATCGCACGCCGATGGAGTCCAGCACGGCCGCCGCCGAAGGCGTGACGTAGGGAACGGAGTAGGTCAGGGTGCCGACCCAGTAGTACGGGCTGTCGCCGATCCGGACGAGGCCCGCAGCCCCAGCGCGCTCCAGCCCGTCGGCCCGCGCCTCGACCGACGGCACCCCGAGCCGCCGCGCTGTTGCGACGTGGCGGGCGTTGCGCGAGCGCCGGAGCAGGCCGCGCTGCCGGTCCGAGAGCAGCGGGACCTTGAGGTAGCGCCCCTCGCGCTCGTCCACGAACGCCTCGAACCGTGCCCGCTCGGCGGCCACGATGCGCCGTTTCTCTTCCAGCTTCTCGGCCGCATACCACGCCGCCACGAGTCCGCCAACTCCGACCACCGCGGCCCCCAGCAGCACGAGCCACCGCCTCCTGAGACGCGGGCGGTGCTCCAGGGGCGAGGTTTGGCGTACCGCCGAGGGAGTCCGCCGCGGCGACGGCGTGTAGGGATGGCCGATCAGGTCGGGCACAGCTCAGAGGACGGTGGACAGAGGACCGTGAAGACGGCAGACGGTGAGCTAGTGGACAGAAAGCGGTGGGCGCGTTGTGCGATGGTCTCGGCAGCTTTGACAGTTTTGCCCGCGATGCACAACTCGCTGCCGCGCTCCACGCTGGCCCCGTAGGTCCACGCTGGCCCCGTAGGGACGTAGCGCTGCTACGCCCCGGGCGGGCCCAGGCACTCTACCCCAGACTCGGTGCCGGCTAGAGCGTGTTATGGACTCGGTCAGGTCTCAGCTTTTCTGCCCAAGACGCCCGTCATTCCCGCGCAGGCGGGAATCCACGCCACGATGGCACCGCGTGCCGACGCTGCATGGATTCCCGATCTGGGTCGGGAATGACTC